>CALLXZ010000244.1 GCA_937875605.1 uncultured Moheibacter sp. | reverse complement strand
AATTGACAATCTGGCTTAGATTTTCTAGTCCGTTAAAATTTAGTAATGAATTATTATTATTAATTGCTAAATGACAACCCGCTACTTGAAAACCGTTCAATCCCTGCAGCGATGTCAAGGATGGGTTCCCTATAATAAAAGTATCTCTTCCTACACGATGCAGATTATTCAATCCTTCGAAAGAAGTTAAAGATTCGTTATATTCTATTTTAAGGTCTCCGGGTTCTATTATTGTTGTCAGCCCGTTTAATCCGTTTAAATTTGTTAAAGAATTATTGTTAATAATATGCAATGTTCCGGATTCCGTTACTTGTTCCAATCCTTCTAAACTCATCAAGGAAGGATTGCTGTTGATTTGCAGATAACCTGTCTGATAATTTACAGAAACTAAACTGTTTAATCCCGACAGATTTTCTAAGATTTCATTTCCGTCAATCCTGAAATTACCACCTACTGAAATCAGATTATCCAATCCTTTTAAATTAACTAAAGCATCATTGTCCCGTATATTAAGCTGTCCTCCAATATCATGTAATCCTTCCAAACCTTCTAAATTTACCAAGGAACTGTTGGCAGATATATACAACTCCCCGCCTATCCCGGTAGAAATAGTCTCAAGGCTTTCTAATCCTTTGAGATTTGTAAGGCTATCGTTGTTTGAAATACTGACCGATACTTGTACAAGTGTCAGATTATCCAATCCCTCTAAAGATTGTAATAGAGGATTATAGCTCACAAATAGATGATAGGCTGAACTCAAATCATTCAATCCCTGTAAAGTAATGAGATGGTCGTTGTTTAGAATTTCAACACTTCCATTGACTACCTGTAAATTATTCAATCCTTCTAAACTTACAAGCTGAGTTTTTCCAATCGTAAGACCTCCAACTGACTCAATGTATTGAAGGGGTTGTAAATTATTTATATCATTAACCAAACCTCCAAGTCTCAATAGTCCATTGACATTCGTACAGTCTGGATAATCAATTATAAACTGATCGACAGCTTCCTGATCAGGGAGCAAAACATTTCCCGAAGGACATTGAGCTTGTCCATAAGGCTCCAATGTAAGGAGTGTAAAAATAGTTAGTAATAATTGTCTCATGTGCATTTTTAATTTTGTTATGAGACAAATTTTGGTTTATTTAGGGGATATACCGTCAATAACTATATGGACACATTATGGACAAGGGATATTTTTAACATAAAATATACTTAACCAATCTCCGCTATCACCTTCTGATAAAAATCTTCAAACGTTTCTTCATTTTGCAGATTTAGTTTTTTGCGTAAACGGTAGCGTTTGATGTAAATGCTTTTTTCGGAAATATTCAGGATGCGGCTGATTTCTTTAGATCCAATATTCAAGATGATATATGCCAAAAGTTTTTCTTCTCCTTTGGATATATTCGGATATTTTTTTTTGATGTGGAAAAAGAAATCCTGATTGAGTTCTGAGCTTAACGAATTGATTTGTTTCAGTTGGCTTTGACCGTTTAACAATTCAGAAAATGATAATTTTAACTGGTTTATTTCTTCCTGAGAGCCGGGAATCTTTTTAAATTTCAGTTTTATTTCGTCCAGAAATCCTTCTATTTTGTTGACCTGATTGGCAAAGGAAATCAAATGTTCCTGGTTAAATTTTACTTTTTCTTTTAATAACTCATCCTCGAGTTGCTGGTTTTTTAGTTTGATTTCATTGATTAGATTGGCTTTCTCTATGCTGTCAATTTTGCGTTTGTTGTTTTTGATGATAAGGTAGGAAATTCCTAAAATAGCTACAGCTATCAGCAAACTGGAAAAAATCAAGATCCTGTTCTGTTTGGACTTTGCTTCATATTCGCTCAGTTGTAATTTATTTTCGGCTACATTTTTTTCTAAACTCAGAATCTGCATTTTATCATTGTTACTTTGTTCTGTAAGTTCGATTGATTTTTGGGCGAACAGTTGATTGTATTCCAATGCTTTTTGAAAATCGCCCAACTCTGAATATACTTTTACATATTCTTCATAAATTCTGGCAAGGAAATCATTGAACTTATATTTTTCAGAAAGTTTTTCGGCTTGCCAAAGCAGCTCAATGGCTTCTGTATATCGTTTTTGCTCAACCGCTATGCGTCCAAGATAAAATGAGCAATAAGTTTCTGCTTTGGAATTAAGGGTCTGTGCCAGAATTTTTTGCGCTTTTTTAAAGGATTCAATAGCTTTTTCATATTGTTTTTCATGCTTGTACCATTCGCCGTAATAAACATTGAGCATTCCCTCTACCTCTTGATTTCTATAATGTTGATTTAATGTTTGAGCTTTGGAATAATACTGAAAGCTTTTCTTGCGGAATTGGCTGATTTCTTTCTGATCATGGAGAGAATCTTTCGCTTCTTCATATAGCATTCCAAAAGTTACTCCCATATTTAAAAATGATTTGAGAAGATTTAAGGTGTCACGGGTTTCAGAGAAAATGGCAGAAGCTTCTGAAAGTGATTGAATTCTTTCTTTTTTATCTTCCAAAAGGTTGGATTTATTCATCAGAATTGTTCCCAATAAAAATTTTTCACTTCCTTTTCTGGAAATCATTTCTGCTTGAAGGTAATTATCAAAGGCTTTCAGTTTATTGGCTTGCTTATGCCAAAAATTCCCAAGAGTTAAATATGACCTTAATAAACTTTTTTTATTATTTGTATTTTGGGCAATTTCAATGTTTTGAGTCAATTTTTCCAGTACATATTCCGGTTCGAGTGAATTGTTTATATCCAAAATATCATTGATGGAGTCAACATCATTATTTTTATACAGGATTTCAATTTTCGATTTAAGGAAGTTTGTGTCCTGCTTATTTGCCTGCCCATAAAGAAAATCTGTCAATTGCATCAGACAGATGTATATAAAAAATATGCAATACTTCATTGTTTAAATATAGAAAAACAAAAGGCAAAAAAGTCATCTGCCCTTTGTTTCAATTAACATTTTGAATTATGAATACTATTTTTTAATGATCTTCTCTGTATGAACTCCTTTTGAAGTTTTTACAGAAACTAAATAGGTTCCAGAAGGAAAGTGCGAAATATTGATTTTCGAACTGTTATCATTTGACTTATAAACCAATTTGCCGTTTAAATCATAGAATGTAACACTTTCTATGGTTGCTCCAATTTTTGTCTGAATATTTAAAATTTCTTTTGCTGGAACCGGATAGAATGTTACTTCACTCAAATCTGAAATTTCTTCTATACTTAAAGCGCAAATTTCTAAAATTTCATCTGCAGAATTACAACCTTCTGCATTTCCTGAAATATCATTCAGACCTCCATCTGATAAATACTCACAAATATTTGTTTGATTGCAAATTCCCAAATTCGGAGAATCTTTTATCCATAAGAATTCTATCTGACTGGCTGCAATATTTTCTAACCCATTAAGGTTTTGAAGCTGTGCATTATTTTGTACATCGTAAATAACAGGTTTCACAGAAACCAAATTTTCCAAAGGATCGACATTTGAAATAAGAGGCTGATTACTCATCTGCAACCAAGGTGAAAGACAATAAAAATAGGTTCCGATATCTTCTATATTTTCAAGTCCTTCCAGACTATTCAAGATTGAGTTCCCATTCACACGAAGGTCACAACCTACTTTTACCAAATTTGAAAAAGGCTCAATACTTGAAAGTAACGGATTTCCTATAATATTGAAATCACTCCCAACGAAAGTCAGATTTCTAAGTCCATCAACAGAGATTAAACTATTGTTATCCGTAATTTGTAAAGATGTACCTATATAATTCTCCGGCTCAGGAGAATCTGCATAATCGAGACGGGTAATATTTTCTAAACCATCTAAATTAGTCAACGCATGATTCCCTATAATTGATAATGAGCCTAAACGTGTAAGATTATGAAAGGCAGAAAGACTCGTCAACAAAGGATTGTGATGGATCTGTACATACGGTCCATTGAAAAGATTTACCTGAGTTAAATTGCTCAATGCTTCAATGGATTCTAATACCGGATTGTAATCAATACGAAGCGTTCCACCAATTGTTGTAAGACTTTCAAGCCCGTTAAAACTCTTTAAAGAATTGTTTTCTATTACATACAATTGACCATAACCCAATGTTGTTAAATTATTCAATCCTTCTAGATTTTCAAGTAATTCGTTTCTGGCAATGTATAACTCTCCGCTAGTGTTGTTATTAGAAATTTTTACAATATTGTTTAATCCTTCCAAGCTTACCAGATTTGGATTGTCACTTATAGATAATGAAATTGGAATTTCGGTCAGACCTTCCAAACCTTTTAAGCTTATAAGACTGCTGCCCTGAATGAATAAATGGGTCTCAATATTTGTTAAGTTTTCCAATCCTTCCAATGTAGAAATTGCAGGATTATTTAGAAATTCTAAACTTCCGACAAAAGTTAAACTTTGAATTCCTTCTAAACTTCCTATTCTGTCTAATGAAAGTGCTCCTCCAATTTTGGTCAAATTATTTAACCCATTTAAATTTTGTAATGAAGTCCATTCAATCTCAAGATTTCCGGTAATTTCGGTAACGTTTTGTAAAGGTGTTAAATCATTGATGCTGGAAGGTCCGGCGTTATAAAACCCTAAATATAAGTTTCCCGGAAGCTCAGTACAATTCGGATATTGAACCAAAAAGTGGTCTACTTCTTCCTGACTTGTAAAGGATAAATCTCCGGTCGGGCAAGTGGGTAAAATTTCTTCACAAGCTTCGATAATTTCTCCCTGAGAGTTACATCCCGTTGCATTTCCTGAAATGGAATAATTGCTTCCAAAGAATGATAAATAACTGCAAATGCTCAAAACATTGCAGGTAGAAAGATTTTGAGAAGATTCCAGCACAACATTGTTGATAGAATTCGGGGCGATATTTTCCAATCCGGAAAGACTAGTCAATTCAGTATTCCCCTGAATGTTGATTGCATGGTTGTTGATGCTTTCTAACGAGCTTAAGGCTTCTATACTTGTCAGCATCGGATTGTCAATGATTATTAAATCTCCCGCAATCTGCGTTAAATTATTCAACCCCTCCAAACTTGTCAAACCATTGAAATTGATATTCAAATCACCTAAAATAGATTCAATATTTTCCAATTCGCTCAAATCTTCTATTTCCGAATACCAGCTATCGCCCATGATAGTTAGATTTCCATGAATCACAGTACAGTTCGGATAAACCGCCTGGAAAAATTCCAAATCTGCCTGACTGTTAATCATTACGTCACCAGACGGACAATCGGTTGGTTCTCCACAAAAAGCAGTGATTTCTTCGATGGAACGACAGCCTACAGCATTGCCTGTTACCATTGCAAATCCACCGTTGTCTATAAACTCGCAAATGCTGGGTACACTGCAAGTAGAAAGTGATTGAGAAGAAAGTATATAAACTTCATTAATTGAATTTGGATTTATATTATCTAAACCTTCTAAAGAATTTAAGACCGCATTTGATGATATATTAATATTTCCGCTGTGAATGGTAGTTAAATTACTTAAGCCGTTCAAGCTAGTAAGTGAGGAATTGCCTGTAATCAATAATCCAGGCTGATTCATGGCTCCTGTAAATTGAGTTAAACCTGAAAATGCATCTAAATTTGTCAAGCTTGTATTGTTTTCTATAACAAGCGACCCCACTTTTTCCAGATTTTCCAATCCGCTCAGATTCGTCAAAGCATTATTAAATCTTAAATTAAATAAATCTTCAACAGTTGTCAGACCGGAAAGCCCTTGCAGCGATGTCAGTTTATCATTTTGATTGATGTCCAAAAAGTAAGTAACGGTATTCAGATTGGAAAGTTCATCAATATCTGTCAAATTATTATTGGATGAAATCAACAAAGTTTCAGTTTGAGTGATCTGTTCCAATGCTGCTAATTCAGTCAGATTATTGTTATCATTGATTCTCAATTCACCATCGATTATCGTAATGTTATGCAAACCATTTAGATTTGTAGCAGCCGTATATTCTACATGAAGTCCTTTTGTTTTTGTAATGTTAATTAATCCGTCAAAGTTTGTGATTGTACTATTTAAACCCTGAATTTTCAATAATCCATCTATTTCGGTACAATTAGGATATTGTACGATGAAATCATCAATTTTCTGTTGTGTGTCGAGAAAGACATTTCCCGAAGGACATTGCGCAAAGCTGCAACAACTCCCTATAAACAAGATGGCTAAGCAAAGCCAGTTTCGCAAAATTTGTCTCATTGTTAATGTTTTTTTATTTGAATATTATTTTTTTCAATTGCAGAAAAACACTTATTTTTTAATGATTTTTTCGTTGTGAATTCCTTTTGAGGTTTTTACGGAAACGAGATAAGTGCCCGAACTGAGATGTGAAATGTCAATTTGATTTGAGTTTTGATTTGAATTGAAAACCTGTCTTCCATTCAGATCATAAATTTCAACGCTTTGGATTTTCGTATTGTTCTTGATTGAAATGTTCAATACGCTTTTGACAGGAACCGGATAGAATGTGATTTCGTCTAAATCTGAAATTTCTTCTATGCTTAATTCACAGACCTCAAGTATTTCCTCTGCAGAGTTACAACCGTTTGCATTATTTTCTACAACATCAAATTCTCCACCGCCCGTACTAAACCAATTGCAAACAGGAGAAATCGAGCATTGAGCCATCTGAGGATTATTCGCAAGCTTGACGAAATACCCGACCGATGCAGGAGCGACATTATGCAGCCCTTGAAGGGAAGTTAGAACAGGGTTTCCTTCGATCTGGATAGAACTATCATCTATTGTCTGTAAATTGGACAAAGCGGTTAAATTGTTTAAAATAGGGTTGTCATAAATCCAGATAATCTGGTAAAAATTTGAATAAAGCCCTGTTTTGGATAAGTTATTTAAACCATTTAGTGAAGTCATCTTATTATTTTCACCTATCACCAATGAACCTCCTATAATTGATAAATTCTCTAAACCTTCCAATGAGGTCAAATTTTCATTATGATTAATTTCTAATGTAGAATGAACTTTTGACAAAGAATTCAGACCTGTTAAATTTTCTAAAGCCGGATTATTTGATATTTGTAAATCTCCGGAGTTTGTATCAGAAGCAGCGTCATAATAGCCTAATGATGTCAAATTTTGTAAACCGTTTAAGCTTGTCAAAGAATTATTTCCTACGATTTGCAGGTAATTTGAAGTATTGGTGTTTCTTCCGTCAATTATAGTTATACTTTCAAGTCCTGATAAACTTGTTAGTCCTTCATTATTCGATATTTGTATTTTTTGGACAGTTTCTAAATTGTTCAAACCTGTAAGACTTGTCAATAGCGGATTTCCCTGAATCCATAATTTTCCACCCGCTCCGATTTCTGATGTTCCTGTAATTTGATTTAAATTAGAAAGCGCTTCTAATGTCTCTAAAGAACTGTTATCGTGTATAGATAATTCTCCTTTTACGATAGTTAAATTATTTAAACCTTCCAAACTTGTTAATGCATCATTGGATGTGATACCAATTATATCACAGCTGGTCAGATTGTTTAATCCGGTAAGATCGGTAAGAGAATCATTATCATAAATCATAATTTCTCCGGTTTGCGTAATCTCTGAAAGAGATTCAATAGATTCTAAATCAGGATTTCCATAAATGGTTATGGAAAGAGTATTATTTAGAGACTCCAATCCGTTTAGTGATTTTAAAGAATTATTTTGTGTAAATGAAATATATGGCACCGATTCTAAATTATTTAATCCCTCAAGGTTTTCTAACGCAGTATGGGTGATATCTATAAACATCATCACTGTTTGGATATTATTCAAAGGAGAAAGATCTGATATATCATTTTCACCCACGTCTCCGATTTTTAGAATCCCGGATATCTGAGTACAGTTGGGGTATTGAATTGCAAAATGATCCAAATCTGCCTGAGAAGTAAAAATTACACTTTCAGCAGGGCATTCCGGTAAAATATCCTGACATGCATCCAAGACCTCATTAAAAGAGTTACAACCCTCCGCATTACCTGAAATAGTATATTGACTGCCAAAAGTTGAAATATAGGTACAGATACTTTCCACATTACAAGTAGATAAATTCTGAGAAGACTGTAAGAAAAGATTAGAAATGGAAGCGGGATTGATATTGTCCAATCCTGCTAAACTTGTAAGAGAATCATTATTTTCAATGATAATTTGTGAGAACCCAATTCCTGTAAGGGCAGATAAAGCCTGAATGTTTTGTAATTCGGCATTTCCTGAAATTATCAAATCACCTCCGGTTGCAGATAAAGCATTTAAGCCATTCAGATTATCAAGTGATGTATTGGAAATCGATACGGATCCTGTTACATTGATTATGCTTTGTAATCCGCTTAAATCTGAAATGTCCGATACTCCTGATTCTGTTCCTATAAATAAATTTCCCAAAATTGTAGTACATGTAGGATATTGTGCAGAAAATAAATCAATATCTGCCTGCGTAAGCAATGAAACATTTCCTTGCGGACAATCGGTAAAACCATCACAAAACATCTGTACTTCCGTTACGGAATTACATCCAACCGCATTTTCTGAAATTTCTGCAGATCCACCATTACTTAAATACGCACAAATACTTGGAACATTACAGAGAGAAAGTTGTTGCGAAGATAAAAGCCATAGCCCGTTTATGGTTTCAGGATCTATATTTCCTATACCCGAGAGCGAACTCAACGAAGTATTGGAACTGATGTCTATACTCATTCCTCCAATATCCGTAAGGTTATCAAGGGCTTCAATGCTTGTCAGTATTGGATTATACGCGATTAGCAATGACGAATTGTCGGTATCGACGAAATCCATTTCGGTCAATTTGTTTATACCCTCTAAACTTGTAAGGTTATTATTAGATTGTATTTTTAATCCACCTGTTTTTTCCAAATTGTCTAGTCCTGATAAACTTGTAAGTGAGTTGTTTAATCTAATTTGTAAATGTCCCTTGATAGTTTTCAGATTATCAAGTCCTTGTAAATCAGACAACTGGGCATGTTGTAAAATTTCCGCATATTCAGTGACAGTATGAATATTATGCAGACCTTGCAAAGAAGTCAATGAATTATTCTGAGAAATGGATAAAACAGGCACTTCCGTTATATTGTCTAAGGCAGTTATATCGGTTAATAACTCATTATACCGTATTGCTAATTCAGTATTATTAACAATTGATACATTATTCAATCCTTCTAAATTTGTAGCCTTCGTATTTTGAATCAATAATCCCTTTGTAGAAACCACATTCTGGAATGCCGATAAATCTGTGATGTCATTCTGGCTTCCAAAATTAGTTCCGATTACCAATTTTCCGTCTATTGATGTACAGTTCGGGTAATCGATAATAAAATTATTTATTTCTGCTTGCGAATTAAACTGTAAATAGCCATTGTTAGTAGGAGGACATTGTGCATTTAAACAACAACTCCCTACATACAATACAGCTAAAAAAAGCCAGTTTTGTAAAATTTGTCTCATGTGTTTTTAATTTTTTGTTTGAAACAAATTTTCATTTAATTGTTGGATTTATATATACAAAGCATATATACAGCGTATATACAAAATACACAATGATCTCATAATCAACGAAATAAATAAAACGAAATATTTAGAAGAATTATAGTATTTCCGCTTCAAAAACTTCTTCAAAATGATTTTTCACTTTGTCTTTTATCTCTTCCATCGGAATTTTTCTATCTAATTCACGCTCAAGTGAAGTCACAGCTTTGTCTTTTATTCCGCAAGGAATGATGTATTCAAAATATTTCAAATCGGTATTTACATTCAGCGCAAAACCATGCATCGTAACCCATCGTGAAGCTTTCACGCCCATCGCACAGATTTTTCTTGCATAGGGTTTTCCAACATCCAGCCAAACGCCGGTTTCTCCTTTTGAACGCTCGCCTTTCAATCCATAATCGGCAATGGTTCTGATGATGACTTCTTCCAGATTTCGCATATAAAGATGAATATCCGGTTTGAAATTATCCAAATCAAATATCGGATAACCAACTAATTGCCCGGGACCATGATACGTAATATCTCCTCCCCGATTCGTTTTCACAAAAGTTGCTTGGATTTGACTTAAAAAATCCTGACTTGCCAGAAGGTTTTCGATATGTCCGCTTTTTCCCAACGTATAAACGTGCGGATGCTCCACAAAAAGCAGATGATTTTTTGTTTGCTCAAAATCTGTATTTCCTTGCTTTTCTTTTTCGCGGTTTCGGGATTTGGTGGCAACTGCTTCACCCAATAAAGTTTCCTGAAAATCCCATGTTTTCTGGTAATCCTGATTTTCTCCTAAATCATTAAATAATATCTCCTTCATCAATCTTTATTTTTAAATCCGCAATCTTTGCAGAAATAATGTCTTTTTATATTCCCAAATGGTTCCCCGATGAGTGCCGAAAATAGCGAAACAAAAATTTCACCTACTCCTTTTTTACCATAACTGAATTCTATGTTTTCAGAATCACAATTGGCACAGCGGACTTTTTCATTTTCCTGAACATTTAAAATCTCAACCGCTTTTTCGAAATCTTCTTCTTTTACACGAAGTTCAATTCCGGCATTTAAAATTCCTGTAAAATTAGGAACAACACTCATAAAATTAGCACCAAAAACAAAGGCAGAAATTCCGTTTTCTTCCAGCAAACCTTTATGGATGTAAGCCAGATGCGATTGATTGTATTTGTTCAGTAGTTTTGTATTCATCGATTGGGATTATTTAGAATTACCAAAGCAGCAATCACGCCGGGAATCCATCCTAAAAACGTAAGAATCGTCACAATTAATATAGAACCACAACCTTTATCCAAAACGGCTAATGGTGGAAATAAAATCGATAAAATAACTCTTCCTACACTCATTTATCCAATTCCACTGTGAAATTATATTTTTCAGGATTGTCTAATAATTCACTCATAGGAACTTCTATCGTCATCGTTTTCCCATCCAGACTAAAGGTTGCATTTTCTATTGATGACTTTTTAATTCTTTTCGGAAAATGATATTCCATTTTGTATTCAAACATCTGCATCATTTGTCGGCTTGACTCGGCTGTGCTATCATCCAATTCGTCAAAATATCCGGTCATGTAATTGGATGCTAAACGTTGGAATTTATTTCCATCAAATTTGATTTCCAAAGCATTCATCAATCCGGATTGTGCCAAATCACCGGCTGCTTTTGGATCTTCTTTTTCTAATTTCGAAAGGGATTGATTCATCTTTTTAAGATAAGAATTGAAACTGGAAACATCTTTCTCATCAATTCCAATTACCATTTTTCCTTCCGTATCACTCATCACCATGCGAACTTTGGTTTTGTTCATCGAACGCATGAATTCTTTTTCCGCTTCGCTTAATGTATCTGATTTAAACTGATCGAATTTTTCCAAATCTGCAAAATTTATCAATGTATCAATTGGAAACTCCCCAATTCGTCTTAATGAATCTTTTGTATTTTGATCGTACACAAAACCCATCATTTCGGAAAAATTTATTTCTGTCTCGTATTTGACCGCTCCGGATTCCTGTAAATAAAAACGTTCAGTAATTTGGCAGGAAGTTAGAGAAACCACAGCCAACAGGAGTAAAAGTATTTTTTTCATTTGTTGAATTATTCCGTAAAAATACAAAATTACTGCATCAATTTTTTAATGTTAGAATCTCAAAAGGGAAATTACAAAGAATACGTTTCATTTTGTGTCAAGATAATTCTTATCAAAACTGATATTTTATGTAGTTTTGAAGAAATTGAACAAACAAATGATGAAATTACGTTTATTTTTAGTCAACTCGCTTTTATGGATTAGCATTTCACTTGCCCAACAAGGCGGCGGAATGTGGATTCCTACTGAACTCAACGAATCCGAAATGAAACAAATGGGCATGAAAATATCGGCGAAGGATATATTTAACCCAAATGCACCAAGCATCAAAGATGCTATCGCACATTTTGGCGGCGGATGTACTTCTGAAGTCATTTCTTCCAACGGTTTATTGCTCACCAACCATCATTGTGGTTACGGACAAATTCAGTCTCATTCCACACTCGAAAATGATTATTTGAAAAATGGATTTTGGGCAATGAATAATTCGGAAGAATTACCAAACAAAGGTTTAACCGCAACTTTCATCGTAGACATAAAAGATGTAACCGATAAAATCCTGCAAGGTGTTTCCGGCGAAATGAACGAAGAGCAACGCCAGCAATTCGTCAAATCCAACATTGAAATAATTTCAAAAAACGTAGTCAAAGAAGCATATCAGGATGTGTTCATTCGACCATTTTACAAAGGAAACAAATACTATCAATTCATCACTGAAACCTATAAAGATGTTCGTTTGGTGGGTGCTCCGCCGTCTGCTATCGGGAACTTCGGGATGGATACTGATAATTGGTCCTGGCCTCGTCATACCGGAGATTTTTCGCTTTTCCGGATTTATGCTGACAAAAACAACAAACCGGCTGAATATTCCGAGAATAATGTTCCTTATAAACCCAAACATTTTCTACCTATTTCCATAAAAGGAGTCAAAGAAGGTGATTTTACATTTGTATTTGGGTTTCCGGGAACTACTGACGAATATCTTCCGGCAATTGCATTGGATCAAACTATCAAAACCATCAATCCTTCCCGAATTGGAATTCGGGATGTTGCTTTGAAAATTCTAAGCGATAAAATGCGAAAAGATGATGCTACGCGAATTAAATACGCTTCAAAATATGCCCGAATTTCCAATGCCTGGAAAAAATGGAGAGGCGAAAGCTTAGGATTGACCAAGTCGGAAGCCGTAAAACTTCGTCAAGATTATGAAACGGAATTCAATAAAAGAGTGAATACAAAACCGGAATGGAAATCCAGTTATGGAAATCTAATCAAAGATCTAAATGAATTATATACCACAAATGAATCCTATGAAATAGCCGAAATCTATTTCGATGAAGCGATTTACCGAAATTCCGAAACGTTCCGAATCGCATTGATGATGCAGAATCTATTGAACGCAAAAGGAACAGCCGAATTTGATGGAATGAAACAGCGTTACATCAATTCTCTAAAGGGTTTATACAAGGATTATGATGCAGATTTGGATCAGGAAGTTTCATTGGCATTGATTGATTTGTATAAAAAAAATGTTCCGGTTGAATTTTTACCTGAAAATGCGATTCACATCAATTCATCCACTTTTGAAAATTCGGTATTGACCGGAAAACAAAAAATAAACGGTGTGAGCATTTCGCAAGATGTAGAAAAAGCTTTTGCCAATAATGAAGTTCTTATCAGTACTTTGGAAAACGATCCTTTGGTTCAGGAAATCGGATTGATTTTAAAAGCGTATGAAGAAAAAGTTTCGCCCAAATATACCGCTATCGAAAATCAGTTGGCACAATTACAAAGAACGTATATGAAAGCACAATTGGAAGTTTTTTCAGACAAGAAATTCTTTCCGGATGCCAATTCTACACTTCGTGTTACCTATGGAAAAGTGGACGGCTACAAACCGGAAGACAAACCCAGATATGCCGCTCAAACCTATTTGGATGGAGTGATTGCGAAATATATTCCGGGTGATTATGAATTTGATTTGCCACAGAAATTAATTGATATGGAAAAATCAAAGGATTATGGAATTTACGGCGAAGGCAAAAAGAAAAATGCGAAAATGCCAGTCAATTTCATTGCTTCGAATCATACAACAGGAGGAAATTCGGGAAGTCCGGCGCTTGACAAAGACGGAAATCTGATCGGTTTGAACTTTGATCGTGTTTGGGAAGGAACGATGAGCGATTTGCACTATGATGCTAGCATTTGCCGAAATATCATGGTGGATGCGCGGTATATTTTATACATCATCGATAAATTTGCCGGAGCCGGTTATTTGTTAAACGAAATGAAAATCGTGAAATAATCGAATGAGAAACCAATATCAAAATGGTGACTGAATTTCTTCAGTCACCATTTTTTTATTTATTCAAAACATATTTGTTAATAATATAAGGAGTTACTTTTTTCAATTCTTTACCATTAATCGGATGTTTTCCATCTGCTGAATAAAACTCAGGTTTCCCATCTATTTTCACATACCAAACAATCAGAATTCCGGCTCGGAAAAAAGTCGTAGTATCCGTTGGTTCAATTTTATAAAAATAATTGAATACCTGTTCATCATAAGGAATGATAGCAGTTTCAGGATGGATTTCCTCGTCACATTTTATTTCAGCATACTTTGTTTCATCCCAATACATACACTCATTGGATTTCCCATCAGTTACACCTATATAAGAGCCTAATCCAACGATAGTTGCAAGTCCCAAACCGGCTATTCCGCTTTTTAAATAATTTTTCTTTTTAGGTGCTCCTTGAACGAAATTTGACTGTCCTGACGATATGGCGGAATTATTTTCATTTTCTCTAACTGGAATTAGAACCTCTTTTTTGGAAGTATTTTTATTTTCCTCAGGAAAATTCTGATGGCAGAAATCGGCGAAACTTTCATATTCTATAAATTTTGCAGCCAGATTAAGATTAAACATGGTAGGAATTGATTTCTGCGAATTACCTAAAATGTATCGATCATACATCCTTGTTGATGTTTTGAATTTCAAAGAAGAATTTTCGTCAATATAATTTGCCAAAGCAGTTTTTGCCACTTCTTTTGATTCATTTCTCGCCTTTTCAAAAATCAATTCGGTTAACCTTTTCTTTTCTGAATAATTTTCTTCATGCATACATTCATTTTGAGCCTTCACGTATTTTTTAGTTTGAGTTTTAAAAGTCAAATCTTGGACAAATAAACAGGATTTCCTTTATGGCAGACTGTCTCATACTTGTCCTAAACCTGTCCTGTATATGTCTCACATCTATGGTCATTCCTGAACGTACTTTGCCAAGTAATTCGCAATGAACCTCATACTGCAGTTGAGGCAAAAGTACAAAACGAATTCAAAAAATGAGGTAAAGAACCAATGAACTCGATGAATGGGAAGTAATTGAAATTCATCGGTTCCCAACCTCAAAACTTCCCGACAAAGAAGCGCTTCTTTTTTCATTCATGCGTGGCTCTGCCTTGGCTTGTGCTTAGGAAATCCATGCCTAAAAAATCATTAAAAATTTAAAAAAATGAAAAGAACAATTTTCGTTATGGGGATACTTATATCTATTTTCACAATCACTTCCTGTTTGGAAAATGACGATACTGGATTTATCCCAACGGTTGCAGAAACTAACAATAGTAATCATTATGGTAAAGATGGAGATGACAATGACAGCATTCCGCCTGATTCTACCTCAACACCTAAACCACCGACGGGTGGACAACAAGGGCAAAACCCTATAAGACCTTAAGGTTTCAATTTAATTTTTACCTTTAGAGGTATGAAACTCAACACCCTTTCATACCTCTCTTTTTTTATTTTTCTTTCAACATTCATTTGTTGTAAAAAAGATAATAAATTTTCTCAATCTCTTATTAAAACTACAATATCAGATGACTCTATCTTGTTAAAAGAAAAAATTAAATAGAGTTAATGAATTTATTAATCACAACTTACTTGATAGTGCTGAATTTAATAATTTAAATTTAATCGAATTAGCAAAAGAAAATAGAAATGATTATTACTTAGGGCAATCATACGCCATTCGCGGGTATTTATTTCTAATAAGTAAAAAACAAGACTCTGCTTATTTCTACTTTAACCAATCAAAAAATTATTTCATTCAAATAAATGATAGTTTATCAATTGGAAAGTCTTTGGGAAATATGGCAATAATCCAATCAGATAAGTCTGACTATTCCGGAAGTGAAATTACAGCTATCGAAGCTCTACAGTATTTTAAAAATTATGAAAACTTAAATTTTATTTCTTCTATTTATAATTCTTTGGCTATTTCTTCTGATGCAACGGATAACCACACAGAAGCAATTTATTGGCATAATGAAGCTGCTGAATCAACAAATGATAAGTATAGTCAACAATTATACAAAAATAATCTTGCTACGTCCTATTTGTTTCTAAAAGAGTATTCAAAAACGATTACTATCTTAAATGACCTTTTAAAAGATTCCATCGTACAACAGAATCCTGATCTTAAATCTAAGGTAATAGATAATCTCACTTATGCAAAATGGAAACAAAACCCAAAAGTAAATTTAGCGAACGAATTTAATAATGCTTTAGAAATTAGAATTGAAAATAACGATGATTGGGGGCAAATAGCCAGTCATTCTCATTTATCAGAATACTATACTGATAAAAACCATGAAAAATCTCTCTCCCACGCTCAAAAAATGTATCAAATAGCCCGTGAGTTAGAAAGTCCCGATGACCAACTGGAAGCATTGCAAAAATTAATATCCCTTGAATCTCCCGAAAACTCTAAAAGATATGCGATTCGATATGCATATCTAAGCGATAGTTTGGTAACTGCAAGAAATCGAGCCAAAGATCAATTTGCAAAAATCCGTTATGACAGTGAAAAGAACCGAGAAGAAAATCAGGAATTGCGAATAAAAGATACTGAAAATCAGCTTCGGATCCAAAAACAACGAAATACAAATATTCTGGCATTTAGTGGGATAGGTTTTTTATTTTCCGCATTGTTTCTCTTATATTATTGGCAAAAAAGTAAACGAAAAAGAGAGAAATTAATCGCTGCCTATGAGTCTGAAGTCCGAATATCCAAAAAAGTACATGATGTCGTAGCCAACGATCTTTATCGCTTTATCATTCGCTTGCAAAATGTTCTTTCTCTGCATCATTCAGAAAAAGAAAGTTTGATTAGTGAAGCAGAAAACATTTACCAGTCCTCCAGAGATATTTCACGGGAGCTTCATGATTTTGATTTCAAGAATGATTACAATGCTGAAATCAGATCCCTGCTTTCCTCCTATCTGTCTGAATCTGTACAAATCAAATTTAATCTTTTGGATGATGAAATTTGGGAAAGCGTTGATGATCTGAAAAAAATGGAATTGTTTCGTGTGCTACAGGAATTGATGACCAATATGAGTAAACACAGCCAAGCCAACTTTGTATTGATTCAATTTATAAAAGAAAAAAAATCAATTGAAATAATTTACAGAGACAATGGAATTGGGTTGCCTGAAAATGAATCGTTTAGAAAATCGGGTATTGCCAATACGGAAAACCGTATGGAAAGTATAAATGGTGCTATTACTTTTGAATCCAATAAAGGAAAAGGACTCATCATAAAAATCTCTTTTCCAACTTAAATCCAAAAATATGTTTCAAAAAGTTTTAATCGCCGAAGACCATGACTCTACAAACATCGGAGTCAAAATTGCCATTGAAGAACTCAATATTCATCATGCTGAATTTGCAAAACACTGTGATGAGGCTTTCCTGAAAATAAAAAGAGCCATCCATGACCAAAAGCCTTTTGATTTATTGATTACCGATTTATCATTTGATCCGGTTGCTGAAACAGAAACTCTCAAATCCGGACAGGAACTTATCGGAAAAATTAAGGAAGAAAAAATAAAATTGTCCGTTTTGGTATTTTCAAGTGAAAACAAACCTCTGGTCATAAAAAAACTGTTTGACCAATTTGACATTAACGGTTTTGTTTCCAAAAGCCGTTTCGATTCCCGTGATTTAAGAAAAGCAATCGAAAAAATTTATAGCGGAGAAAAGTATATGACTTCTGAAATAAAAAGAGGAATCCATCTACAGAAAAACAATTATATATTGGACGATGTCGATTTCCAACTGATGAAACTTTTATGCAAAGGATA
>CALLXZ010000243.1 GCA_937875605.1 uncultured Moheibacter sp. | reverse complement strand
TTCTTTGCTGCTTCTAAAACTTTTTCACTTACTCCCTTAAAATCCAATGTTACTAAAACTTTTCTCATTTTTATATTTTTCAATTGGGATTAATTTACAATTTAAATTTCAAAAAATGCGCAAAAATCCTGTTAAAACTCGATGTTAGTTTCGTTTAATCAGAAAATTGATAAATATCTCATTCATTTTTTTGGAGATTCGTTCTATCTGCTGTTCTTTTGTATTTGTATTCATTCTAAATTAATTTTCATGAAAAAATCATTGTTTTTATTCGTCATATTGTTCAGTTTCGCTTGTCTTTTTGCACAAGAAACCAAACCCTTTCAGTTTTATACTAAAAAAGGAAAGGTCGTAAAATTTGAAAAAATCGTAGATGATTTGGCGAATTACGATATTGTTTTATTTGGCGAGCATCATAATAATTCGATTAATCACTGGCTACAATTGCGTTTGACACAAGAATTATACAAAAAGAAAAATGGTCAGATGACTTTGGGTGCCGAAATGTTTGAACGGGATAACCAATCTCAACTGAATGATTATCTAAATGGAAAATTGGATGCAAAATTGCTAAAAGATTCGATGCGTTTATGGAATAATTTCACGACTGATTATAAACCTCTGGTCGATTTCGCCAAGGATAAAAAATTAAAATTCATCGCTACCAATATCCCTCGTCGTTATGCTTCTATCGTTGCAAAAAAGGGATTGGACAGTTTAAATACCGTTACTGCAAAGGAAAAAAATTGGATGATGAAACTTCCGGTAGAAGTAACTTTGGATACGCCCGGATATTCTGAAATGAAGGAAATGATGGGCGATCATGCAGGACCCAATGCGATGAATTTCGTTTCGGCACAAGCTGTAAAAGATGCTACTATGGCGGAATCTATCTTAAAAAATTTGGAGAATGGTAAATTATTTCTGCATTATCATGGCGATTTTCACAGCAAACAGTATGGTGGGATTTATTGGTATTTGAAACAATCGAATCCTAATCTAAAAATCGCCGTTATTTCTGTATTTGAATCGGAAGACAATGCTTTACCTGTACCGACAGAAGATTATATCCCAACGGAATACAATCTTGTTTTTCCGTCTGATATGACCAAAACGTATTAA
>CALLXZ010000242.1 GCA_937875605.1 uncultured Moheibacter sp. | reverse complement strand
TTGGCAAATCACGATACGACCATTGCGCTGCTTTGTAAATTTCACAATGATGCGGACAATTCATTGGTTTTAACATGAATTCTTCTCCTTCGTTCGGTGTATGAATCGGTTGGAAACTATCTTTTCCGTATTTATCCCAATGTCCGGAAGTTACGTATAATTCTTTTGCTCCGATGTGTGGAGAAATGACCATTTCGTATCCGGCTTTTTGTTGAGCTTTCATCAGAAAAGCTTCTAATTTTCGTCTTAAAGCAGCTCCTTTTGGTAACCAAAGCGGTAACCCTTGTCCTACTTTTTCAGAAAAAGTGAAGAAGCCCAATTCTTTTCCTAACTTTCTGTGATCCCTTTTTTTAGCTTCTTCCAAAAGATTCAAATAATCCGTCAAATCTTTTTGTTTTGGAAAGGAAATTCCGTACACGCGAACTAATTGTTTGTTCTTTTCATCGCCTCGCCAATAAGCTCCGGCAGCATTCAGAATTTTGGCGGCTTTCACGATGCCGGTATTTGGGATGTGCCCTCCGCGGCATAAATCCGTAAAATTATCATGCGAACAGAATGTAATTTGTCCGTCTTCTAAATTTTCGATTAATTCGGTTTTATATTCATTTCCGGCATATTCTTTCAGTGCATCTGTCTTTGAAACAGAGTATAATTTGAATTCGGATTTTTTCTGCGCATTTTCAAGCATTTTCTTCTCCACTTTTTCGAAATCTTTTTCCGAAAAAGTTTCGTCTCCAAAATCTACATCATAGTAAAATCCGTTTTCGATCGCAGGTCCGATTGTTAATTTAGCATTGGGATAAAATTCCATAATTGCCTGCGCTAAAAGGTGAGCAGAAGAGTGCCAGAATGCCTTTTTCCCCATATCATCATTCCACGTCAAAAGCTGAACGGTAGCATCATCTGTAATCGTGGTGGTGGTTTCCACCTGATTACCGTTTACCAATGCGGATATGACATTTCGTGCCAATCCTTCGCTGATGCTCAGTGCAATGTCCATCGGAGTTACTCCGCTTTCATATTGCCTGATGCTCCCGTCCGGAAGTGTAATGTTGATCATTTTATTCTAATTTTAAGAGGTGCAAATTTACGATTTTTGCTGAAATTAGTCATTTAATTTTAACATCTTAAATCCTCTGTTTAATTTTGGGGCAACTATGGAAAATATACAATACATTTCGGGAGAAGAAGCTGTTCAAATCATCAACAGTGGTGATCGGGTTTTTGTGCATGGAAGTGCTGCTACGCCTTTGTTTTTATTAAATGAATTACTGAAAAGAGCGGGAGAAGTTCAGGATGTGGAATTGATTTCCATCAGTATGTTTGGGGAAATTGATTGGAAACAGCCCGGCGTGACGGATAGTTTTTATCTGAATTCACTTTTTGTTTCGTCTAACATTCGCGAATGGGCAAATAGTTCGAGAGGTCGTTATGTGCCGATTTTCCTGAGTGAAATTCCTCTTTTATTTGAAAATGGTTATCTTCCTTTGGATGTGGCAATTGTCCAGGTTTCGCCACCGGATCAGCATGGATATTGTTCGTTGGGGACATCCGTCGATGCTGCCTGGTCTGCGGTAAGAACCGCTAAAAAAGTAATTGCTCAGGTAAATCCTATGATGCCGAGAACCTTGGGCGATTCGCCGATTCACAGCTCTAAATTTACGGCTATGGTTTGGCATGAAAATGAATTACCTGTGGTGGATTATGGAGAAAAAACGACCGATGTGATTCAAAAAATCGGAGAGAACGTAGCCAGTTTGATAGAGGATGGGTCTACCTTACAAGCGGGAATCGGAGCGATTCCGGATGCGGTTTTGAGTTGTTTGAAAAATCATAAAAATTTAGGGGTACATACCGAAATGTTTTCGGATGGCATCATTCCGCTTATCGAATCAGGGGTTGTCAACAACGAAAAGAAAAAAGTGCTTCGAGGTAAGACGGTTACTTCTTTCGTTGCCGGAACCAAAAAAGTCTATGATTTTGTTCACAATAATCCGAGTATGTCGTTTATGAATGTTTCGTTTGTAAATGATTCGGGAACCATTCGTCAAAATCCTAAGGTAGTGGCTATTAACAGCGCGCTTGAA
>CALLXZ010000241.1 GCA_937875605.1 uncultured Moheibacter sp. | reverse complement strand
ACAAAAACCCCGCCGCCGGGCCAAAGATTATAATCTGTCGGAACAAACATTTGAGTCGGAGGATTAGAAAGTAAACTTCCAGGATTATACACCCCAAAAATTCCTACTACTACATCCATATCGCCATTTGGAGATCT
Source organism: uncultured Moheibacter sp. (assembly GCA_937875605.1). Classification (GTDB taxonomy): domain Bacteria; phylum Bacteroidota; class Bacteroidia; order Flavobacteriales; family Weeksellaceae; genus Moheibacter. Next base: position 9,449 of record CALLXZ010000241.1, on the reverse strand, counting down.
CGTAAGATCGGCAGCATCAAAGTCAAATGTATAATTTCCTGAATTTGATGGAACAGGAGAACTTAGTTGGTTATACATACCTTCTCTGAAAGCAGGAGAGGTATTATTTGAATTTTGAATCCACATTCCGGAAAAAATACCGTCAGGATTTGTGGGGTTGATCAATACCGAATGATTTGCCAAAGCCGTAGAATTATTACAATATATATCTGCCAAACTCCCAAAACTGCCCCATATACGAAACCAACCTGTCGCTAAATCAATATCATTATCTAAAGTGGCTTCCGGGTCTCCGGTTACAATTTCAAAATTTCCATTTTGAAATAAATTACCCGGACAAAAATCCGGATTAGGTCTTCCACATCTTTCTGACTGTGCAGATAAAGTAGTGCAGAATAAAATTAAGAATTGAAATAGAATAAATTTAGTTTTCATAATAAAGATTTTAAACTTAAGTCCTACTCTTTTCTGGGTTTTTCGGAATACCACCCATCCTGATTATACAATTTCAGAATGGAACAAAGTTCTTATGTAACGCTTTAAAATCCTTAAGGGGAAAAACCCTATTTAAGAAGGTTTATCTCCCGTTTGTTTTTACGTAAAATACCTCATAAAAAAAGGCACAAAATTGTGCCTTCTATTTTCAAATTATATTATTATCAATTTTTCTAATCAAGCATACATCTCTGCTTTCAATTCTTTTACGCGGTTGTCATCTAAGAATTCATCGTAAGTCATGTGACGGTCTATGATGCCTTTTGGCGTCAATTCGATGATGCGGTCACAAGTAGTTTGGATCAATTCGTGGTCATGGGAAGCCATAAGAATGGTTCCTTTAAAGTTCTGCAAAGAATTGTTCAAAGCGGTAATTGATTCAAGATCTAAATGTCCCGTTGGTTCATCCATAAGTAAGACATTCGCTCTCAAAAGCATCATGCGCGAAAACATACAACGCATTTTTTCACCTCCGGAAAGTACCGATGATTTTTTCAATGCTTCGTCACCTGAAAAAAGCATTTTACCTAAGAAACCCCGCATGTATTCTTCGTGACGCTCCTCATCGCTTTCTGTATATTGACGAAGCCAGTCCACTAAATTGATGTCTTCTTTGAAAAATTCGGTATTATCAAGCGGCAAATAGGCTTGTGTAGTGGTAATTCCCCAGTTTACTTCTCCGCTGTCCGGTTTTGAATTTCCTGAAATGATTTCGAAGAATTGAGAAACGGCTTTTGAATTTTTGGAAAATACACCAACTTTATCGCCTTTTTTCAAATTCAAATGAACGTCTTTGAATAAAATCTCACCGTCAACTGAAGCAGAAAGATTATTAATTTCTAAAATCTGGTCACCCGCTTCTCTTGACTGTTCCCAAATCAAAGCTGGATAACGGCGTGAAGAAGGTTTGATATCTTCAATATTTAATTTATCGATCATCTTCTTACGAGCAGTTGCCTGTTTCGCCTTTGCTACGTTGGAACTGAATCGTGCAATGAATTCTTGCAGTTCTTTCTTTTTCTCTTCTGCTTTTTTGTTTTGTTGAGCGCGTTGTTTGGCGGCTAACTGAGAAGATTGGTACCAAAATGTATAATTTCCAGAATACAAATTCAATTTACCAAAATCTAAATCGGCAATATGTGTACAGACTGCATCTAAGAAGTGACGGTCGTGAGAAACCACGATGACCGTGTTTTCATATTGAGCCAGAAAATCCTCTAACCAAGAAATGGTGTAAACGTCCAATTCATTTGTTGGCTCATCCAGAATTAAGACATCAGGATTTCCAAACATTGCTTGTGCTAATAAAATTCGAACTTTGGCTTTGTTATCCAAATCACCCATCAATGTATAATGCATCTCAGGCTCAATCCCAACGTTTGACAACAAAGTAGAAGCATCTGATTCGGCATTCCACCCACCCATTTCTTCGTATAAAACGCCCAGTTCTCCCGCTTTTATACCATCTTCTTCTGAAAAATCAGGTTTAGCATAAAGCGCATCCATTTTTTCTTTGATGTCATAAAGAACTTTATTTCCTCTCAAAACGGTATCCAAAACGGTAAAATCGTCATATTTAAAGTGGTTCTGTTCCAAAACGGACATTCTTTTTCCTTTTTCAAGAGAAACCTGACCAGAGGTCGGATCCATTTCGCCTGAAAGGATTTTAAGAAACGTAGATTTACCTGCACCATTTGCACCAATAATTCCATAACAGTTGCCGTTTGTAAATTTTATATTAACTTCGTCGAATAAAACTCGTTTTCCGAATTGCAACGATAGATTAGATACTGTCAACATTATATTATATACGTATTTAGTTATTTAAAAACGGTGCAAAGGTACGAATTTTAATCAATTTATGCAGCAAGGAGAAATTAACATTAAAAACAAACGGGCTCGCTTTGAATACGAGTTGATGGATAGTTATGATGCCGGAATACAGCTATTCGGAACCGAGATTAAATCCATCAGAATGGGAAAAGCGAGTATAACCGAAAGCTTTTGTCAATTTAAAGACGGAGAATTGTACATTGTTAATATGTTCATAGACGAATATGATTGGGGAACACACTTTAATCACAAAACGAGACGTGATCGAAAATTATTATTAAAAAAAAATGAGCTAAAAAAATTGGATCGGAAGACCAAGGAAACCGGCAACACAATTGCAGCTACAAATCTGTATATCAACAAGAAAGGACTAGCTAAACTTAAGATCTACCTAGCCAAAGGAAAGAAATTATATGATAAAAGAGAGGCAATCAAAGGAAAAGATTTAAAAAGAGATTTGGATAGAATCATAAAGAATTCTTAAATTTGCATTTGGATTGTGTTATAAACATATAAAAGTAAAACACTAAATATTTGATAATGAAAAAGTTTAATCTATTATTAACCGCTCTAATGGTGCTACTTTTAAGTAGTACTGTTTTAAATGCCCAGAACCAAAGAGATCCTTGGGCAGTTACGGTAGGTATGCACGCTGTTGACTATACGTCAGTTCGTGGTGTTGGTAACGAGTTTTTTAACTACAACAACTACAGCATCGTACCACCTTTATCTAAATTATCGATCATCCGAAACGTAGGTCGTTTCTTCGATGTGGATTTAACCGCTTCAGTTGGCGAAATTGACAACGATAGACTACGTATTCAGGATGAGTTTTTCATCAATGCAGGTTTAGGTTTGCGTTTCAAAATTTTGGGTGGAAACTCATGGTTTGACCCATATTTACGTATTGGTGCAAACTATAACCGCTACGATTTCACAAGTATAGCGGATGCAGATGGAAATATCCCTGCTGGTTACCAAGTATTTGGTAACGATGGTGGAGATCCTACAATGGAAGTTGTAGATGAATTATGGGCTCAGCCAGAAGCTACTAAAGATCATTTTGGTCTTTCAGGAGGTGCTGGTATCAACTTATGGTTTACTAAAAACTTTGGTTTGAACATCGCTTCAGATTACAACTGGATCCCTGCTACAAAAACAGACTATTTTGATTTCTTCCAACACACAGTTGGTGTTACTTTCCGTTTCGGAAATAAAGATAGAGATGGGGACGGAATTGAAGATGATGTAGACGCTTGCCCTGACACTCCTGGTGTACCTTCTGACAATCCTGAATGTCATGGATGTCCTGACACAGACGGTGATGGTATCTGTGATAACTTAGACGCTTGTCCTGAAGAAGCAGGTCCAGCTGAAAACAACGGATGTCCTATCTTAGACAGAGATGGTGACGGTATCTTGGATGTAGATGATGATTGTCCTGACACTCCTGGTGTAGCATCTTCTATCCCTGGATGTAATGGATGTCCTGACTCTGACGGAGATGGTGTATGTGATGGAAAAGATCAGTGTCCAAATGAATTCGGAACTGTTGAAAACAACGGATGTCCTGAAATCGCTGATAACTGTACAGATATCCAAGCTATTAAAGATGCATTGAAAAATGTATTGTTCGAATACAACTCTGATAAATTGACTGCTCAGTCTATGGCTACTCTTGACCAAATTGCTCCAATCTTGACTTCTGATAAAATCAAGAATGCACGTTGGTTAGTAGAAGGTCACACTGACTCAAAAGGTAGCGCTAAATACAATATGGATCTATCTAAGAGACGTGCTGCTTCAGTTGAAGCTTACTTAACAGGTAAAGGAGTTCCTTCTTCTATCTTGAAATCAGTTGGATTTGGTTTATCATTACCAATCACTACTAACGATACTGACGAAGGTAGAGCAAGAAACAGACGTGTTGAGTTGAAATTTGCTGATGCAAACTTCCAACCAGCTGCGATCGAGGTAAACGGTGACTGTGCTAATGTTCAGATTGCTGACTTGGCTAAAATGATCTATTTCCAAACAGGTAAAGACGTTTTAGTAGAAGCTTCTAAACAAAGCTTGGATGTAATCGCTCAGTACTTAAACGCTACTGACGGAAACTATGAAATCCAAGGTCATACTGATGACGTAGGATCAGACGCTAATAACTTAACACTTTCTCAGAAACGTGCTCAAACTGTATTTGATTACTTAGTATCAAAAGGAGTTAGCGGTAGCAGATTGAAAGCTATTGGTTATGGTGAGGCTCAACCTAAATTCGATAACAAAACTGCCGATGGTAGAGCTCAAAACAGAAGAATTGAAATTTTGAAAAAATAATTTCGTATTCAAATATTTTAACAGGAAAGCCACTCAATTGGGTGGCTTTCCTATTTTTTTATAATTCATTTCTATAAAAAATGCCCAGAGATTATTTGAGCATTTTTCATTTATAAGAAATTAGGTATTACTTTTCCGTTCGTTCCAGCATCGGAACAAATTGACAATCGCCAAATTCCATTTTCTCAAAATCTCTTTCCCCAACACGAAGAAAAGTTGTCATCATCTGATTATCTTTACCAATCGGGATGACCATAATTCCGCCAACTTTTAATTGTTTGAGAAGTGTTTTCGGAATCATTGGTGATCCTGCTGTTACTATGATGCTGTCAAACGGAGCAAAAGATGGAAAACCTTTATAACCATCTCCATAAGTCGCATATTTCGGACGGATTTTTATTTTCTTGAAAATACGCTGGGAAAAATCAAATAAATCTTTTTGTCTCTCTATTGTATAAACTTCTGCACCCATCTCAACCAAAACAGCTGCCTGATAACCGCTTCCTGTTCCAATTTCCAAAATTTTATCTCCTCTTTTTACATGAAGCAGCGAGGATTGTTTAGCTACTGTAAATGGATGCGAAATGGTTTGACCGGAAGCAATCGGAAAGGCTTGATCTTTATAGGCAAATTCCTCAAAGGCACTGTCCATAAACAAATGACGAGGAACTCTATTCATCGCCTCTAAAACATTCTCATCCTCAATTCCTTTGCTTCGTAAAAGTTTAATTAGTTGTTCTCTTTTCCCCTTGTGCTTAAACTCATCCATTACCTTTTGTACATTTTTTTACAAAATTGGGCATTTTTAAAGGGATTCTCTGTATTTTTAAACTCAAATTTTAACATATGTTGAAAATTGGTGTTTTGGGCGCCGGCCACTTAGGCAAAATACATTTAAAACTTGCCCAGCAATCAGAAAAATTAGATTTAGTAGGGTTTTATGATCCGAATCCTGAAAATTCAAAAAAGTTGGAAACTGAATTTGGATACCGTGCATTTTCTTCTATTTCAGAGTTAATCGAACACTCTGATATTGTAGATATTGTCACTCCCACTTTGTCACATTATGATTGTGCAAAAATGGCTATCCTCAGAGGAAAGCATATATTTCTTGAAAAACCAATTGCTAATTCTGTTCAAGAGGCAGAAGAAATTATAAAATTAGTAAAAGAATACAATGTCAAAGGGCAAGTTGGACATGTGGAAAGATTTAATCCCGCTTTTATAGCAGTCAAAGATCTGATCGAAAACCCCATGTTTATAGAAACTCATCGTTTAGCTGAATTCAACCCAAGAGGAACTGATGTTCCGGTAGTACTAGATTTGATGATTCATGACATCGATGCAATTTTGAGCGTTGTAAAATCTCCTGTAAAAGAAATTCATGCGAGTGGCGTTGCAGTTATCAGCGATTCTCCGGACATTGCCAATGCACGAATCGAATTTGAAAATGGATGCGTAGCCAATATCACTTCCAGTAGAATTTCCCTGAAAAATATGCGAAAATCAAGATTCTTTCAGCGCGATGCTTATATTTCGGTAGATTATTTAGAAAAAACTTGTGAGGTGGTAAAAATGAAAGATGCTCCCGAACAACCGGGAGAATGGGACATGATTTTACAAAATGCTGAAGGATTGAAAAAACAAATTTATTTTGATAATCCTGATGTCAAACCTAACAATGCTATACTTGATGAATTAGAAAGTTTTGCAGATGCAATTCTCAAAAATTCTCAACCGCTTGTCACACTGGAAGACGGAACGAATGCGCTTCGGGTCGCTTATCAAATAATTGATGCCTTTAATAAATAACAGAAAAAACCATAAGATGAAAAATGTTGCCGTAATAGGAGCCGGAACCATGGGAAACGGAATTGCTCATGTTTTTGCTCAAAAAGGATTTAATGTAAATTTGATTGATATATCTGATAAATCCTTAGAAAAAGGACTGAGTACGATTTCTTCTAATTTGGATCGGATGATTTCGAAAGGAAATATCACGGAAGAAGAAAAAAATTCGACGTTGGGAAATATTTCCACTTTTACGGACACAGCAGAGGGTGTTAAAAATGTGGATTTAGTTGTAGAGGCTGCTACTGAGAACATTGATTTGAAATTAAAAATCTTCAAGCAATTAGATGAAATCTCTTCTCCTTCTACTGTTTTAGCCACCAATACTTCTTCTATCTCCATCACACAGATTGCTGCTGTAACAAATCGAGCGGATAAAGTGATTGGAATGCATTTCATGAATCCGGTGCCGATAATGAAATTAGTGGAAATCATCCGAGGATACAGCACTTCAAATGAAGTTACTAAAAGCATTATGGATTTGTCGGTCGCTTTGGACAAAGTTCCGGTGGAAGTCAACGATTACCCAGGGTTTGTTGCTAATCGAATTCTAATGCCTATGATCAACGAATCCATCGAAACACTTTACAACGGTGTGGCCGGTGTTGAGGAAATAGACACCGTAATGAAACTTGGTATGGCGCATCCTATGGGACCTTTGCAGTTAGCAGATTTCATAGGTCTGGACGTTTGTTTATCCATTTTAAATGTAATGTACGAAGGGTTTAAAAATCCAAAGTATGCACCTTGTCCTTTGTTAGTCAATATGGTAACAGCCGGAAAATTAGGCATAAAATCAGGAGAGGGCTTCTATGATTATTCAGAAAGTAAAAAGGCAGAAAAAGTTTCTGGATTTTTCAAGAAAACCATATAATTGTTAATAATTTTAAGAATTAACAAAATAGTTTATATATTTAGTAAGTTAACATATACTAAGTAATTTTTTATGAAAAAACTTTCTATACTTTTTACGCTTATCCTTTTGCTTTTTTCGAGTGACTCTTTTGCCCAAAACACTTTGAAAAAATGGTATATCAGCGGTGGAGTTCATGCTGTCAACCACCCTGCTGCAAGAGGTTTAGGAGAAGGGCTTTTCGAAGGAGACAACTGGTCTTTTGTTCCACCTCTTTCACAAATTTCAGTTGCCAGAACGCTAAACCGTTCATTTGCCGTTGATTTACAAGCTTCTGTAGGAGAAATTGACAACAAACGTTTGATGATCGACAACGAATACATGGTTTTAATCGGGATGGGACTTCGTTACCGTTTTGCTAACGGATATATTTTAAAGGAAACTTCATGGTTTGATCCATATTTACGTTTTGGTGCTAATTACCATCGTATGCCTTACAGAGGTTTGGAGTTTGCACCGGCTGTTTATGATGGAGATGGAAATATGCTAAGCGGAATTGTCGATAATGATGGAGATGTTTTAGAAAACGGAGCAATTGTCGAAAACGATCATTTTGCATTGTCAGGAGGTTTGGGTATGAATTTCTGGTTGTGGCCTAAAATAGGTTTAAACATAGAAGCACAATATGTTGCCGTTCCGGCCGTAAAATCGGATTACATTGACTTCTTTCAGGCAAAAGCCGGAATCGCTTTCCGATTTGGTAAAAACGATCGTGACAAAGACGGAATTCCGGATGAGGAAGATGAATGTCCGGATGTTCCAGGTCTAAAAGAATACAACGGTTGTCCGGATACGGATGGCGACAAAATCGAAGACCGTCTGGATGAATGTCCGTTAGAGCCATGTCCAAATGGGGAAAGTACTGACGAATATGATTGTGTTAATGGTTGTAAAGTAATGAAAGAGAAAGAAGAACCGGTTGAGCCAGTTGAACCTATAACACCGGAACCAATAAAAGAAATGTCTTTTGAAGATGTATTGTTTGAATTTGATAGTTTTGCTTTAACTGCCGAAGGAGGCGCAAAAGTGAAAGAAGCAGCTGCTGTTATCAAGACTCAGGAAGGAAATTATTTCGTAGACGGATTTGCAGACAGTGTTGGTTCGGATGCTTACAACTTAAACTTATCTAAAAAGCGTGCACAAGCAGTAAAAGATGGTTTAGTGAAAGAAGGAGTTGACGGAAACCGATTAGAGGTGCGCGCATTTGGGGAACAATATCCTAAATGTACGAACGATACACCGGAAGGTAGAGCATGTAACAGACGTGTGGTAGTTCTGGAGCGTTATTAATTCTAATTTCAGATAATGGAAAAGGCGGGAAATTCCCGCCTTTTTTGTTTGTATTTGCTTGAGCTTATTTTATTACTAATTTTTTGGTAACGGTTGAATTCTCCAATTGAATTTTCAATACATACACTCCTTTTGGTAAATGCGAAATATTCAATTTATCCTGAGAAAGCTGCGCATTTAATTTCTGACCGCTTAAAGTATAAATCTCGACATCTTTGATTGAGCCATCTGATTTTACATAAACGAAATCGCTTGCAGGGTTAGGGTAAACTTGAATTGAATTGGTAAGATTTACATCAAAACTTGACAATTGACCTTCTTCGGAAGCATCCGAATATACTTTGGATGCATCAATTGATTTTACGCTCCAGTAAATATTTGAAGGAGCATTTTCAAATTCTAGGAACCAGGAAGGCGTTGTGACAACATATTTTGCCAAATCCTTTGCACCGGAAGTTGTTCCTACAGTAATTTCATATTGCAATGCTTCCGCTGGTGTTTTGTCATCTGAAGCTCCGCTCCATGAAAACAAATATTTGTTTCCGTCTTGTTCCAAATTTAATTCGGTTGGAGCTAAAGGCTTTTGGTTTTCTTCGGTCGAAGAATTTCTAAATAATTTGGTCAATGACGGCATTGCATCATCCGCCCAATCAAATCCGGACATCAAAACATCCAAATGATTATCCTCATTCAAATGAAACAATCGGACATTTCCCTGACTTCCCAAGTTGAA
>CALLXZ010000240.1 GCA_937875605.1 uncultured Moheibacter sp. | reverse complement strand
AATCAATTTAGTCTGACCCAATTTGAAAAAATAAAATAACACACAAATCATGAATCGAATCACTTCTGCTGTACTCCTAACTTTGAGTACATTTGCGCTCTTAAATGCTCAAAACATGCAAGCGCCTAAAGCAAAAAAAATCGACAAAAAATTAGAAAAACACGGCGACATAAGAACCGACGAATATTATTGGTTAAATGACCGTGAAAATAAAGAAGTCATCAGCTATCTGGAAGCTGAAAATACTTATACAGATGTTATGCTGAAAGATACCGAACAATTCCAAAAAGATTTGTTTGAAGAAATCAAAGCAAGAATTAAAGAAGATGACTCATCGGTCCCGTATAAATACAATGGATATTGGTACATAACCCGATTTGAAAAAGGAGGCGAATATCCCATTCATACCCGTAAAAAAGGAAGTTTGGACGCTGCAGAGGAAATCATGTTCAACGTAAACGAAATGGCGAAACCATTTAGTTATTATAATTTAAATGGAATAAATGTTTCTGAAAACAATGAATTGGCGGCATTTGGTCAGGACATCGTTTCAAGAAGAATTTATACGATCCAAATCAAGAATTTGAAAACCGGAGAAATTCTTTCTGATAAATTGGAAAACACAACCGGCGGATCGGTTTGGGCAGCGGACAATAAAACTCTTTTTTACACTAAAAAAGATGAATCACTTCGTTCTTTCCAAATTTGGAAACATACACTGGGAACTCCGCAAAGCAAAGATGAATTGGTCTATGAAGAAAAAGATGAAACCTTCAATACATTTGTATATAAATCAAAATCCCGAAAATACATCATCGTAGGAAGTTCCAGTACAGTTTCAGACGAATATCGTTTCATTCCGGCTGACCAGCCCGATGCAAAATGGAGCGTTCTCCAGCCTCGCGAACGCGATTTAGAATACAGCATCGAACATTATGGGAACGATTTCTACATCTTGACCAATAAAGACAATGCTACCAATTTCAAGCTGATGAAAACGCCCGTTACCAAAACCGGAAAAGCAAATTGGGTCGATGTGATTCCACATAGAAAAGATGTTTATTTGGAAAACTTCGAAATTTTTAATGATTATCTGGTAACAGAAGAAAGATCAAACGGATTGACCCAAATCGTCATTAAAAGTTGGGACGGAAAGATCAATTATAATTTACCTTTTAAAGAAGAAGTTTATACCGCTTACATTTCAAATAATCCCGATTTTGATTCGCAGATTTTACGCTATGGCTATATGTCCATGACAACTCCGAACTCGACCATCGATTTCAATATGAAAGACAAAACGAGCGAAGTAAAAAAAGAACAAATCGTTTTAGGAGATTTCAAAAAAGAAAACTACATAACCAAACGTATTTGGGTTCCGGCTCGTGACGGTGTGAAAATTCCGGTTTCCATCGTTTACAGAAAAGACACGAAAATCGATGCCAATACGCCTGTTTTACAATATGCTTATGGTTCGTATGGTGCAACGATGGATCCTTATTTTAGCTCATCCCGTTTGAGTTTATTGGATAGAGGATTCATTTATGCCTTGGCACATATTCGCGGCGGTCAGGAATTGGGAAGACCTTGGTACGAAGATGGAAAAATGTTGAAAAAGAAAAATACATTTAATGATTTTGTCGATGTTTCAAAATACTTTATTGATAATAATTACACTTCTGCCAAACATCTTTATGCGATGGGTGGTTCTGCCGGAGGACTTTTGATGGGAGCCATCATCAACCAAGCGCCCGAATTGTACAACGGTGTAGTGGCACAAGTTCCTTTTGTAGATGTGGTAACCACTATGCTCGATGATTCAATTCCATTAACAACAGGCGAATACGACGAATGGGGAAATCCAAACGATAAAGTTTATTACGACTATATGAAGTCTTATTCGCCGTATGATAACATCGAAAAGAAAAATTATCCAAATATGCTCGTTACCACAGGTTTGCATGATTCACAAGTACAATATTGGGAACCGGCAAAATGGGTTGCGAGATTACGTGATTTGAAAACGGACAACAATCTTCTGATTCTGAAAACTGATATGGAAGCCGGACACGGAGGTGCTTCCGGACGTTTTGAAGCCTTAAAAGAAGTGGCATTGGAGTATGCATTTATCTTTAAATTGGAAGGAATTACGAAATAAATTGAGGTATTAGATTAATAAAATTATCTTGATACTTTTGTCTTAATACTTAATACTAAAAA
>CALLXZ010000239.1 GCA_937875605.1 uncultured Moheibacter sp. | reverse complement strand
GGTATAAATCCATTGGAAACAATAACGATAGAAGCTTCTGTTTTGTACAAATAGGGCTCGTATTTCAAATTTGACAAAAAAGAAATCGACCCTGATTTCCCTTCTTCGATTTTAGAAAGCGTGGAAACTTTTATCTCCGGATTTCCCTCAATTTTGCCTTCTAAAACAGAAGCAATTTCTAATGCGCTAAATTCCATAGTATGCAAAAATATAAATTTTGGGGTTATCTCGAATTTGAATTAAATATTTTTCTTAACATCTAAGTAACACAAATGAAACTTTTCAATCGGATTCAGCAAATTATGTGATAAAATTTGCAAAGGCGATTCGGATATTTCCTGTAAACTTTGATCTTTGTTCATGATAAATATGGGTGATTTGGTTTTGTCATACGGAATCACTTTTATGTTAGATTGATGCACAAAATAACTTCCGTCTTCTATTCCTAAATATGTTTTTGCTTCATCTTCTAATTCTTTTAATTTCTCATTGGTAATCGGTTCATTAAAAATTTTGGAAGCAGGCAATGTCCTATTAATTAAACAACGGGACAAATAGGATAAAATTATATCTTCATGGTGTTGCCATTCCTTGAGAGAAGCCCAAACATCACTGTCATCCAGCTTGGTGAATTGATCCAGTTGAGTGATCAAATTATCTTTCATTTCATTTTGTAAAAAATAAGCCAATGCATCTGTCGCAAAAAGGGTTTCCCCGTTACGGCTCAACTCTTTTGCTCTTCGAAATGCTTGCGTTAAAAATACTTCTGCCGAAAAGGAAGTCCGGTGGTTGTAAACCTGCCAATACATAAACATCCTTGCCGTCAGGTATTTTTCGATCGAATAAATCCCTTTGGAATCCACCACCAGCAAATCATCTTTTACATTTAAAGTAGAAATAATTCGGTCAGGGTTTATATTTCCTTCTACAACTCCCGTAAAAAAACTATCTCTTTTTAAATAATCCAAACGATCCATATCCAATTGGCTCGAAACCAATTGCGTCAAAAAATGCTTTTCATATTCACCCTTGAAAATTTTAATAGCCAAGTCCAATTCACCTGAAAACTCCCCGTTTAACAATTCCATTAAAAACAAGGAAATTTTTTCATGGTACAAATTTTCAATCAAAGTGTTTTCCAGCGTATGCGAAAAAGGTCCATGTCCGATATCATGTAAAAGAATTGCACAAAGCACACCGTTTTTTTCTTCATCCGTAATTTCCACATTTTTTGCGCGAAGCGTCTCAATAGCTTTCTGCATCAAATGCATAGCTCCCAGCGCATGATGAAAACGAGAATGTTTGGATCCTGGATAAACCATTTCGGTCAAACCAGTTTGGCATATTCTTCGCAGTCGTTGAAAAGTTGGATGCTGGATGATGTCGAAAATTAATTCGTCAGGTATGCTAATAAATCCGTGTACCGGATCGTTAAATACCTTGAGTTTGTTTACATACTCCAAATTGCAATGCTTTAATCACTAAATTAGGTACAAATTTAACAGAATTCAATTGTATGGCAATAAAAATTTTATGGATCGATGACGAAATTGAGTTATTGAAACCCCATTCTCTTTTTTTAGAAAAAAAAGGATACGAAACCCAAATGATCAACAATGCGACAGATGCACTGGAAATCATTCCAAATGAAAATTTCTCTGCCGTTTTGATTGACGAAAATATGCCGGGAATGGGCGGACTGGAAGCGCTTCAAAAAATCAAAGAAATAAAACCGCAGCTTCCGATCGTGATGATTACTAAAAATGAAGAAGAACACATCATGGAAGAAGCAATTGGCTCTCATATAGCTGATTACCTCATAAAACCGGTCAATCCTAATCAAATTTTATTGAGCCTGAAAAAGATTTTGGATTCCACTAAAATTAAAACAGAAAAAGCAGTTGTCAATTATCAAATGGAGTTCCGAAGCATCGCTATGGATATGATGAATGCTCGCGATTATGAAGATTGGCGCGATATTTATAAAAAATTGGTTTTCTGGGAATTAGAATTGGAAAATATTCAGGACAACGAAATGGCGAAAATCCTCGAAGCTCAAAAACAAGATGCAAATGCCGCATTTTTCAAATTCATCGAACGAAATTACCACGACTGGCTTCACACAGATGATAAACCCGTTCTTTCCCATACGGTATTTAAAGATTACGCAAAACCGCATTTGAGCAAGGATAAAAATACGCTTATCATCATGGTGGATAATTTGCGCTATGATCAGTGGAAAGCCATAGAACCTCTTTTTACTCAATATTATAATGTAGAAAAAGAGCAAATGTACTTCAGCATTTTACCAACAGCTACCCAATATGCCCGAAATGCTTTTTTCTCCGGTTTGATGCCTTCGGAAATTGAAAAACGATTCCCGAAAGAATGGTTAAATGATAATGACGAAGGAAATAAAAATCAGTTTGAAAAAGAATTTCTGGATGACCAAATGAAACGTTTGGGACTTTCGGATTTGAGTACGCAATATTATAAAATACTCAATTCCGATTTTGAAAAGAAAATTTTGGACGATTTCCATCAGTACAAAAACAAAAATCTGACGGTCATCGTTTACAATTTCATCGATATTCTTTCACACGCCAAAACTGATAACCGAATTGTAAGCCAAATGATTCGGGATGATAAAACCTATCGTTCCACGACTAAAAACTGGTTTGAAAATTCGTATTTGCTTCAAATCGTCAAAAAAGCACAGGAAGAAGGAATGAAAATCTTATTGACCACTGATCATGGAACTATTTTCGTCCGAAAACCTTCGCAAGTGGTAGGAGACCGTGAAACCAGCACCAATCTGCGATATAAAATGGGACGTAAACTTCAGTACGACGAGGATGATGTGTTTGCGATTGAAAATGCAGAAGATTATTATCTACCGAAAGTCAATATGACATCCAAATACATTTTTGCAAAAGAAGACATCTTTCTTGCGTATCCGAAAAACTACAACCATTATGTAAATTACTACAAAGATACCTATCAGCACGGCGGAGTTTCCATGGAAGAAATTATCATTCCTTTTGTAACTTTGTCGCCAAA
>CALLXZ010000238.1 GCA_937875605.1 uncultured Moheibacter sp. | reverse complement strand
GACTTGTTGCTCCAAATAACCGTGGTAAAATTGATGTAATTGTCGTAGGTACAGGCTTGGCAGGTGGTTCTGCCGCTGCATCATTAGCCGAAATGGGGTATAACGTAAAAGCATTTTGTTACCAAGATTCTCCTCGTCGTGCACACTCCATTGCAGCACAAGGAGGGATAAACGCAGCTAAAAATTACCAAAATGATGGTGATTCAATATATCGATTATTTTATGATACAATAAAAGGCGGAGATTACCGGGCAAGAGAAGCAAATGTACATCGTTTAGCAGAAGTTTCCGGAAATATCATCGACCAATGTGTTTCTCAAGGTGTTCCTTTTGCACGTGAATACGGAGGATTATTAGACAACCGATCTTTTGGTGGAACACAGGTTCAGCGTACATTTTATGCAGCGGGACAGACCGGGCAACAATTATTGTTGGGTGCTTATTCAGCTATGAACCGTCAGATTGGGAAAGGAAGAATCCAGATGTATAACCGTCACGAAATGTTGGATTTGGTGATTGTAAACGGGAAAGCAAGAGGAATCATCGCAAGAAATTTAGTAACCGGAGAGATTGAAAGGCATTCAGCTCATGCTGTGATTATCGCTTCGGGCGGATATGGAAATGTATTCTTCTTATCAACCAATGCGATGGGATCAAACGTTACATCTGCCTGGAAAATTCATAAAAGAGGTGCTTATTTTGCGAATCCTTGTTATACACAAATTCACCCGACTTGTATTCCGGTTCACGGAGCGCAACAATCTAAACTGACTTTGATGTCAGAATCTTTGCGTAATGATGGTCGGATCTGGGTGCCGAAAAATATAGAAGATGCGGTGGCGATCCGTGAAGGAAAGTTAAAGCCGACTGATATAAAAGAAGAAGACAGAGATTATTATTTAGAAAGAAGATATCCGGCTTTTGGAAATTTAGTACCGCGTGATGTGGCTTCGAGAGCGGCAAAAGAGCGTTGTGATGCGGGATTCGGAATCGAAAATAATGATACGAAAGAAGGAGTTTATTTGGATTTCTCTGCTGCGATTCAGCGTTATGGAAAAGAAAAAGCACTCGTTTCGGGAGAACATAATCCGTCTGAAGAGAGAATTATAAAATTAGGAGAAGAAGTCGTAAAAGCCAAGTATGGTAATCTTTTCCAAATGTATGAGAAAATCACAGACGATAATCCCTACAAAACGCCAATGAAGATTTATCCGGCGGTTCACTATACCATGGGTGGCGTTTGGGTTGATTATAATTTGATGAGCAGCATTCCGGGTTGTTATGTGTTAGGAGAAGCTAATTTTTCCGATCACGGAGCGAACCGATTAGGTGCTTCAGCGCTGATGCAAGGTTTGGCAGATGGCTATTTTGTAATTCCTTACACCATAGCAGATTATTTGGCAGATGACATCAGAACAGGTGAAATTCCGACGAATTCTCCTGAATTTGATGCAGCGGAAAAAGAAGTAAATGATCGATTGAATTTCTTCATTAATAATAAAGGAACACATTCTGTTGATTATTTCCATAAAAAATTGGGACACGTAATGTGGAACAAAGTGGGAATGGCGAGAAATGCAGAAGGGCTGAAAGAAGCAATTGCTGAAATAGAAGAAATCCGAAAAGATTTCTGGCAAAATGTAAAAGTTCCGGGAACACTGGATTCGCTCAATCCTGAATTGGAAAAAGCCGGTCGTGTAGCTGATTTCTTGGAATTGGGACAATTGATGGCGATGGATGCATTGGAAAGAAGAGAATCCTGTGGAGGACATTTCCGTGAAGAATACCAGGATGCGGAAGGAGAAACTTTGCGTGATGACGAACATTTCAAACATGTTGCAGCCTGGGAATACAAAGGCGACGACATTAACCAGGAAGTTCGTCATGTAGAACCATTGAACTATGAATTCATCAAAATTGCGGCAAGAAATTATAAATCATAATTGCCAATTGGCTTTTGCCTAAATTACTAATAATTAAGATTATGGCTTCAAAAAATAT
>CALLXZ010000237.1 GCA_937875605.1 uncultured Moheibacter sp. | reverse complement strand
CTTTCCGCATTTACGGAATCCTCCAAATAATATTTTACTCAAAACCAAAATTCCCATTGCCTGCCAAAAATTGAGGTCTTTTACTCCGATAACTTCCGGTAGAATGGTGTTCCATAAAACCATAACTAATCCTGAAACGGCAAAAAACAGGATGATGAACATTCCTACAAAAAGGAACTTTTTTCTTCTATATTTCGTATTATTCATTTTTATTTTTTTTAATTGTTTGTAATCTCTCGGTAAAGGCTATCTAACCGGTTTCGCAGATGTTTCACTGCATAATTCTTCCGACTGATGATGGTTTTGATATTTTCATTTTGCTCGTCAGCAATCTGTTGTAACGTTTTTCCTTCGATTTCATTTTGAATAAAAGCCGTCCTTTGTTTTTCTGATAGTTCGTCCAGTGCACGGAAAACCTCGTTCCAAATTTCCTGCTGTACCAGTTTCATTTCGGGATTATCCTCGTTGCTTTCTGTCAAAAACCCTCGAATTATAAAACTTCCATCCTCTTCTTCGTAAAAAAATCCTCCAACTGTTCCGGTTTCCTTTTTCTATAACTATCCGTTATTTTATTTCGTGTAACCGAATAAAGCCAGCTGCTCACATTTACGATGTCTTTCAGATTGGTCAAGTTGCTGAACTGGTACCAAACTTCCTGTAAAATATCCTCTGCATCTTCCTGCGAATTCACTTTTGGACGAATAAAAGCCATAAGCCTTCCACCATATTTTGATACGGTTTGCGAGACGATATTTTCCTTTTCCTGAACAGACATTTGCAACGAGTCGGCGGGCTTCATATTTAGTAAGACGATTGAAGTCCTGCTTTTACTTTATTTATTTTGAATTATTTTAAAATTAATTAGTCCAATTTCCTGAAACCTTGTTACAAATTGGGCTGAATCAAGGCAATGAATTATTTTTGTTTGAAATTCAATTATCCCAACTATTCATGAAGCTAATTTTTCCTTTACTTTTTATTTTAATTCTCTCTGGATTAAGCAGTCACCTAAACGCACAGATTTCAGAAAAAAAATTAGAAAAACATATTTATTTTCTTTCGTCTAACAAAATGAAAGGACGACAAACCGGAAGTAAAGAAGTTAAAAAAGCCGGAAATTACATCGAAAAAGAATTCAAAAAATACGGATTGAATCCCAAAGGAGAAAACGGATTTCGTCAGAAATTTGAAGCGAAAGTGAAAAAAGTGAAGGTCGAAGACAGTATACGAATGGCAGAAAATATCATCGGATTTTTGGATAACGGAGCGGAGAAAACCATCATCATAGGGGCACATTATGATCACGTTGGACATGGAGAATTGGGAAACAGCCGTGATACTTTAAATATAGGAAAAATCCATAATGGAGCAGATGACAATGCCTCAGGAACTGCCGGCTTACTGGAACTGGCGAGGTTTTATTCGTCCAACAAGATAAAAGAGCCTTTTAACTTTCTTTTCATCGCATTTGGAGCGGAAGAACTCGGACTAGTCGGTTCGAAATACTTTACGGAAAATCCTACGGTTTCGCTCGATCAGATTCATTGGATGCTGAATATGGATATGATTGGAAGATACAATCCTGAAAATGGTCTGGCAGTTATCGGATATGGAACAAGTTCCACGTTTCCGCTGATTTTTGAAGGAATTGAATGCGAATTGAAATTGAATCTGAGCAAAGATGGAAACGGTGGATCAGATCAAACTTCTTTCTACAAAAAGGATATTCCGGTTTTGTTTTTTCACACGGGCGGACACCCGGATTATCATAAAATCGGTGATGATGCCGAAAAAATAGATTATAAAACTTTATGGCAAATTCTGGAATTGGAAATAAATGTAATTAACAGCTCCATGAAAATTTCGGAAATGGATTTTATCTGGACTAATTAATTGGGTTAAAAACTCAAACCGTCTACTTTCATTTGCAAATTTGCATCGGTATCGATCACAACTGTCATATAATTATTAAACAATAAAATCTGGCTTGGATATAAATTCACTACTCTACCTTTCAGAAAAATTCCCGGATAGTATTCTTTGTTAAAACTTTCGGTCAGGCTTTTTTTGGAAGCACTGATCAATTCATCCATCGGGATACCATATTCTTCTCCGATCGTTCTGCGAATTTTCCCTTCAAACAAAGCCGCTACTGTTTTCTGAAATAAATTTTTGGTTTTCAATTTAAAATCAATTTTGGATAAAACGATTTTCTGTTTGACAGGATCATAAACCGGAATTCCTTTGATGATGGAAGTTCCGGTTACTTCGCCTTCTGTTTGGGCTTCGATGACGATGTAAAAATCTTCCGAATATACTTTTACATCGGTTATTTTTACTTTGTTCTTCTCACTTGTCAATACAAATTCCTGGTTCAGAAATTGCGCTCTCGCCAATTCAGTTGCTTTTGTGTAAGAAACATTCGCAGTGGTTTTCAAATTAAAATCAGATGCTAAATCCTCTTTCAACGTATAATTCGGAAATGTTACTTGCAGCGGAGAAGGAAGGGGAATATGTCCAATGAAAGTTTCGGAAAATAAATCTAATCCTACAGTTGCCTGAATGTAATCTGAAAAGATCTTCACAGGCGACATATACACTTTGTCGGGTGTCAATTTCAGCCAGGTATTGTATTCTTCTGAAACATTAATCGGTGCAGAAAAGTTATTCCAAACCATCAATAAATAAGGTTTCAAATCAAAACTTTCCTTTATTTTTTCATCGATGACCGATGTGAATTTGGATTGTTGTTCGGTTAAAGTTTCTTCAATCAAAGACGAAATCGGAATCTTTACTTTTCCATAATCCAGAACAGGCTTTACCGTCCAGTCAAACCCATGGGTTTTGGTTTTGGTTTCAAGTTTCCAGTCAGGTTTGAATTCGACCGAAGAAATAAATTTCATCACTACATTAAAATTTGTGTCCTGATATGCATAATAACCCATGCCGCCATAACCTTGTTCTGCCCAAATTTTTAAAGGAACTTCAATCAAAAAACGGTTTTCCTTGAGAGCCGTCAACTTGATTTTATCGCTTTTCTCTACTCTCACTTTGAACTGGTCATTATCGTTATCTGTATAAGAATTATCTTCATACAAAACACCTGTTACCGAATTATTAATGAGTCGGTTAACTTCTGAAACCGGAATAGAAATAGGAACCGTGAGATGGGATTTAACTTTTGGAAATGTGTAGATTTCATCTGTTTGAGCGGAAAGAAATCCACTGGTCAGAATTAAAAAAATCAACGTTTTATTTAGCATATAGAAAGCTTCTTTTATAGACAAAGTTAGTCCAAATCAAAACAAGATTTACGCCAAAAAATTATTTTAAGTTAATCAATTCGTTCATTTTTAATTTCATCAACGGTTTCGGGATTCAAAAGGGTAGAAATATCACCAAAATTGGAGAAATCTCCTTCTGCAATTTTCCGAAGAATTCTTCGCATGATTTTTCCCGAACGGGTTTTTGGCAGACCGGAAACGAATTGGATTTTGTCCAATTTGGCAATCGGTCCGATGTGACTTGCGATGTGCTCGTTGATTTCCCTTCTCAAATTATCCCGATCTCGAATTTCTCCGGTTTCTTTCAATGTGATGAATCCGTAAAGCGCATTTCCTTTGACATCATGCGGGAATCCTACGATAGCTGATTCCGCCACCGCCGGATGTTCGTTGATGGCATCTTCGATAGGAGCCGTTCCCAGATTATGTCCTGAAACGATGACTACATCATCCACCCGACCCGTGATCCTATAATAACCAACCTCATCTCTCAAAGCACCATCACCTGTGAAATATTTTCCCCTGAAAGCTGAAAAATAAGTGTCGATGAATCGTTGATGATCACCCCAAATGGTTCGGGCAATTCCAGGCCAAGGAAATTTGATGCACAGACTTCCAACCACCTGATTATCCTCGATTTCATTTCGGCGTTCGTCCATCAAAACGGGTTGAATGCCTGGTAAAGGAAGTGTCGCATAAGTGGGTTTGGTAGGTGTAATGAAAGGCAAAGGTGCAATCATAATTCCGCCCGTTTCGGTTTGCCACCAAGTATCGGTAATAGGTGAGGTTTTCCTTCCCACATGATTATTGTACCAGTGCCATGCTTCTTCGTTGATCGGTTCTCCTACCGATCCTAATACTTTTATGGAAGACAAATCATGGTTTTCAACATAACTCAGATTTTCTTTTGCCAAAGCACGAATAGCCGTGGGTGCCGTATAAAATTGATTGACTTTATGTTTATCAATTACATCCCAAAAACGCCCAAAATCAGGATACGAAGGAACCCCTTCGAAAATGACCGTCGTGGCTCCGTTTAAAAGCGGACCATAAACGATATAGGAATGTCCCGTTATCCAGCCAATATCAGCCGTACACCAGTAAACGTCATTTTCTTTGTAATTGAAAATATTTTTAAATGTAAACGCCGTATAAATCATATATCCTGCGGTAGTGTGAACCATTCCTTTTGGTTTTCCAGTGGAGCCGGATGTATACAAAATGAACAATGGATCTTCTGCATCCATGATTTCAGCTACATGATCTTTAGGAGCTTCTTTCAACAATTCTTCCATCCAGAAATCACGGTTTTCCTGCATTTTTATTTCAGTATTGGTTCTTTTTATTACCAAAACTTTTTCTACCGACAAACATTTAGTCAAAGCTTCATCTACAATTCCTTTTAAATCAATGGATTTATTTCCACGATATGCACCATCGGAAGTTATAACCATCTTACAATCCGAATCCTGAATGCGGGAAGCTACAGCCGAAGCAGAAAAACCCGCAAATACGACCGAATGAATCGCGCCTACTCTCGCACAAGCCAAAAGTGAAATGGCTAATTCCGGAATCATCGGCAAATAAATACAAACTCTATCGCCTTTTTTTATACCCTGATCTTTTAGCACATTTGCCATTTTACAAACACGCTCATGCAATTCCAAATACGTAATATGCTGAGCCGGCTCATCGGGATTATTGGGTTCGAAAATAATAGCTGTTTTATCACCTCTTTTATTTAAATGACGATCAATGCAGTTTTTAACAATATTTAATTTGGCATTTTTAAACCATTTGATATCGGCATTGATCATGTCATATTCCAAAACTTTATCCCATTTCTGGTACCAAGTGAAGTTTTCATCAGCAATGGTTCCCCAGAATTCTTC
>CALLXZ010000236.1 GCA_937875605.1 uncultured Moheibacter sp. | reverse complement strand
GTTTTGCCTGCCGGAACTTATGTTGTTTCAGTTAAAACCACAAAAGGCGTTCATAACGAGAAAATCATCAAGAAATAAAAGTCAGCCTTGTCAAGGTTTGAAACCTTAACAAGGCTTTTTACACCAAATAGTTTCTCATAATTTAATTGTGTTAATTAATAAAAGAGGCTGCATCGAGCAGCTTCTTTTATTTTATGATTCAAAAATTCTTAATTTTAAAGGCCCTTGGTTTTGAAAAATTTAAATTATATATTGATTCTTCTTTTTCTGTCATTTGTTCATCCTTTAACAGCTCAGGATTCTGTAGACGGAAATGATGAATTAAAAATCCAGATAGAAAAACTCACAAAGGAAAATGACATTTTGACTGCCAATCAGCTTATCAACAAAAATCTTTCTTTTGATCCTAAATACGTTTTAGAAATTCTCAACAATCATTTAAAATATGCTAAAGAAAAAAACAAACCCAAAGAGCTGGCGAGCACTTATTATACATTGGGAAATTTCTGGCATACGCTTGGAAATAAATCAAAAGCATTTGAAAATTATTTAAGCTGTGAATCCATAAGCCGCTCCAACAATGATTTGCAATTATTGGGTTTTTCAATGAAAAACCGAGCCACACTGATTAATAATACAGACGAAAGATTAGAATTATTAGAAAAAAGTATCAAGATTTTTGAAGAAATAAAAGACACGCTAAATCTTGCTATTTCGCACATGAATATGGGAGTAGCACATAGCATGTATCTGAACTGGGAAACTCCTCCCGACCAAAGATCTCTCGAAAAAGTAAAACTTCACAAGGAAAATGCATTCAGACATTTTAATATTGTAGAAAGTCTGAATAAACAGCTTAAAAATGAAGAAATCCCGAGCGCACTGAACACTTACTATGGGGAGTGGTTTGTTTATGAACGAAATTTTGAAGAAGCTAAGAAAGCGTATGAAAAAGTCCTGTATTACTCATCCCGCACCAATCAGTTGAAAGGAAGAGTAAATGCGCTAGTACAGATTGCTTTTATTGATAAAGAATTAAAACATTACACTCAGGCCATAACTGCCCTGAATGAAGCGGAAGAACTTTCGAAAACGTATGGATTCAATGATCATCTCGTTGATATTTATGACCAATATGCTGTTCTCTACGATTCGATCGGAAATCCGAAAAAATCCCTTGAATACACCCGTCTTTATGCTAAAAAAGCTTTAGAATTAAGCAATACCAATAATCAGGACAAAATCCAGATTGTCAGTCTCGAACATAATTTAGCGGAAAATGAATTGAAAATCGAAAAATATGAAGCCCAGACTAAATTCAACCGAAGCATTATAATTTTTGGATGTATAATCCTGATTTTCATTGCAGGAATTTCTTATCTGATCATCAAAAACAACCGTAAAAAAATCGAAAGTCTCGAAAAGAACAAAATCATCACCGAAATCCAGTTAAAAAACCAGCAATTGGAAGACGAACTTCTGAAAGAAAAAGTGGGTTATGCTCAAAACCATTTGGTTACGGTTGCTAATTTATCCAACAAAATCCTGAATTTTCTGGATGATTTAAAAATTCAGGTCAAAGAGCTTTCACATAATTCCACTTACCAGCAAGGCATAAATGACCTTCGTGTTTCCTTTTCCAAAATTCTCAACGATAAAAGCTATCTGACGGAACTCAATACACTTTCCTCCGAACTAAATCAGGAATTTTTTATACACATCCGGAAAAATTATCCGGAAGTAACCAAAAAAGACGAACAGCTTCTTTCTTTCATAATTCTGAACATGACTTCCAAAGAAATCGGGAAAATTTTAAATATTTCAACCGAAAGCGTTTACATAAAAAGGCATCGTCTTAGAAAGAAACTAAATCTGGAAAACAATGATTCTATTCCGGAATTTTATGAGGAAATCCTCGGAACCATCACTTCAAAAAGCTAAACCTGCTT
>CALLXZ010000235.1 GCA_937875605.1 uncultured Moheibacter sp. | reverse complement strand
ATGCTCCGATAACCAACATCACCGCACCAACTTGTGCCAATCCAATTGGTACAATAACCGTTACATCACCAATCGGAACACAATACGAATACAGTCTGGACAATGTCAACTGGCAGTCTTCTCCGGTTTTCCCGGGATTAACTTCAGGTACATATACTGTATATGTTCGAAATACAGACGGATGTTCGAATTCTTCCACTGCTATCGTTCCAAATGCAACTGATGCTCCTGACCAACCTATTGCTTTGGTTCTACATCCCACCTGCGATGATCCATTGGGATCTATTGAAATTACATCTCCCATCGGAAGTGAGTTTGAATACAGTATCGACAATATTAACTGGCAGTCTTCTCCCGTTTTTAATAATTTAGAATCTGGAGATTATAATGTCTATGTTCGAAATACTGAAGGATGCTTTAATCAACGAATTTATACAATCAATGCACCAATCAGTTCAGAAGATCTCAACATTCCTGATTTCAATTTATGCCACAATAATTCGGAACAATATACTTTGATGGGCAAGTTCACATCATACGAATGGTTTGATCCAAATGGTAATATCATCAGCTCAACAAATTCTGTTACTTTCACCCAACCAGGTATTTATCTTCTGGAGGTAATGACAATGGCTGGATGTTTAATTTCAAAAGAAATAATCGTTCATTCTATCGTAGCACCCATCATAACTGAAATTAAATACAATGGTTATAATAGCATAACTATCAATGCAACAGGTGAAAACGGCCCGTATTCATACAGTATCAACAATGGTTTGACTTGGCATGACTCGCCTATTTTTCATGACATACCTAATGATTTAGTTCTTCAGGTTTTAGTAAAAAATAAATGGGGCTGTATTTCCAAGGTTGAAAACTATGTCTTTAATCTTACCAATTTCTTTTCTCCAAACAATGATGGTAAAAATGACAAATGGATCATAAAAGGTTTTAGAAATTTTCCGGAAGCAGTCGTGACCATCTTTGACCGATACGGAAAGAAAATTGTAGAAAGGAAGGTCAATCCGGAATTTGTTTGGGATGGATTTTATCTGGGAAGACCTGTTCCAAGCGATAGTTACTGGTATATAATTGACTTAAAAAACGGTGATAAAATAACAGGATCTGTAACGATTAGAAACTATTAATTACCATCGAAAGTAAACAAATCCTATAATTTATTGATTTAGAAATTAATCCGGCAGCCTAATTTTTCACCCTTAGATTTCGCTAAAATCCCACATAGATGAAAAAGCATTCTTGCTCCTACATTTCCGTCCCAGTCATCCTCGCCCGGTGCTACTTCTACCAAATCAAAACCGATGATTTCTTTACCTGACTCAGCCAATTTCGTTAATAAATAAGCAGCCTGTTCAAACGAAAATCCGCCCGGAACCGGCGTTCCCGTATTCGGGCAATACCAGGGATATAATCCATCTATATCAAAACTGATGTGTACTTTTTCAGGCAATTCGTTTATAATATTACTGCATTGCTGAGCCCAAGTTATTCCGATGAACTGCTCCGATTTCAAATCAGTATCGGTAAAAACTTTTACCCTTTCGCCCGAATTACGGACTACATCGACCTCTTGTTCACAAAAATCACGGATTCCCACCTGGACAATTTTTTTGATTTGAGGAATTTTCAATGCATTGAACATAATCGATGCGTGTGAATAGGAAAATCCTTCGTATGCATCCCGCAAATCCATATGCGCGTCTAAATGAAGTATTCCAAAATCATCGTGCTTTTCTGTCAATGCTTCATAGTATCCAAGTGGCGTCGAGTGATCTCCACCCAATAAACCCACCAATTTTCCTTGATCAAGCCAATGAAGAACCCGTTCTTTCAATTCACTTTTAAATTGTGTTCCGGCTATATTTATTTTTCCCAAATCAGATTTTAATTGAGAATTTTCTTCCAAATTCTCTCCATTTCCCAGTGCTTCAATAATCGGTGAAGCCAATTTTTTCAGAAAATCACTTTGCGATTTCCACTCCGGAATTTCCTCGTCCAGAAAAATACCCAATTTCCATAAATCCGGAAATTCCTGATGCATCAAATCGACCTGAAACGAAGCATCAAAAACAGCTTTCACACCTTCTGAAGCACCCGAACCATAACTTACCGTTACTTCCCATGGTGCTGGAACGATGATGATTTCACTTTGTTCGGCTGAAAACGGCAATCCATAAAGAGTTGCATCTGCCAATCCGGGTTGGTTCGGATCAAAATTATCGATGATTTCCTGTTTGGTCATTTTGAAAAATTTGATTTGAAATTGAATTTGCAAAGTTAGTGCATTCCAAATTTCATTCTGATAAATATTCGCCAACAAATAGATGAAATGCAAAATATTCGGTTGAATTCTATAAAAGAATTTGACTTACATAGGAAATTAGAATAAATTTGTGGAAAACACATTAGACAAAAACAAAAATGAATTATTCGAAATTACCACCTGAAGATATGATTTTTGAACCTGCAACGGTTAAAGATATTGATGAACTAAGCGAAGTTGCCATTCGTTCCAAGCGTCATTGGGGGTATTCAAAAGAAGCGATGGAACTTTGGAATCAAAACCTGACCATCACGGAGGACTTTCTTAAATCCCATACAGTTATAAAGGCTACTTTGGAAGATGAAATTGTAGGATTTTTTGCTTTGGAGGAAATACATCCGACTACCCGAATTGCACAGTACTGGATAGATACGCCTTATATGCGAAAAGGGTATGGAACGGTAATGTATAATTATCTTAAAGACTACCTAAAAATGAGAAATGTCGAAAAAGTGACATTGGTTCTCGACCCGAACGGAATGGCATTTTTTGAAAAAAAAGGCGCAAAAATCCTGGAAAAAATTGAACATAAAGTCAGAAATAAATTTCTCTACATCGTAGAAGTTCCGGTCAACTAAAAAATCAAAGCGCCCCGAAACGGAACGCTTTTTCATTGAAACCTATATATATTAACTAAATTCAGGTTGTGGTGTGAGTCGCAGATAAGGTTTAATTTCTTCAAAACCTTTTGGAAATAAATCTTTTGCATCTTCATTGGAAACAGCAGGCGTAATGACCACGTCTTCTCCTTTTTTCCAATTCGCCGGAGTTGCTACTTTATGATATGCTGTCAATTGCAAGGAATCAATGACGCGTACCAATTCATCAAAATTTCGTCCGGTAGAAGCCGGATAGGTAATGATCAATTTCACTGTTTTGTCAGGACCGATTACATAAACCGAACGAACCGTTGCCGTTGCCGAAGCATTGGGATGAATCATATCATACAAACGCGAAATTGTTTTATCTTCATCTGCTATGATCGGAAAATTCACTTCGGTGTTCTGGGTTTCATTGATGTCTTTTATCCAACCGTAATGCGACTCCAGTCCGTCCACGCTTAATGCCAACACTTTTACATTTCTTTTATCAAATTCACTTTTATATTTAGCGGTTGTCCCTAATTCGGTCGTACAAACAGGCGTATAGTCTGCCGGATGTGAAAACAAAATCCCCCAACTTTCTCCTAAATAATCATAAAAATCGATTTCACCTTCTGTAGTTTTAGCTCTGAAATTGGGTGCTACATCCCCTAATCTTATTGTTGACATACTGATTTGAATTAAATTTTGACAAATATATAAATAGTCTACTTAATTGGTAGACTATTGTAAGATTTTTCAATTAATTTAACTAAATCGGTTTGGGGAATTTTAAAAAGTAAGTCCCGGAATCGGCGGAAGACTTTCTTTGTCGGTCCTTTTTGCCTCTTCCATCGCATTTTGTTTTACTTTATCCAATGCTTTATTGAGCGTTACGACTAACGTATCTTCTAATTGCTCTCTGTCAGCCAATAATCCGGACGCGATCTGAATGTCTTTAATCGTTGCTAATTCGCTCATCGTTATAGAAACCGTACCATCGGATGAGGATTCGGTAAAAGTCCGACTGTCAAGATCTTGTTTGAGTTTTTTAAAATTTTCCTGGACAGATTGAAGTTTGCCCATCATTTCCATAATATTTCCAAACATAACTTTATGTAAATTGTGTTATTATACAATGTAAAACTACTTACTGGTTAAAAATAGTGATAATATCTCCGTTTCGAACGGCTTGATATACTCTTGGCGCACGATCGGCAGTATGGATTGGCTGTCCCGTAAGTAGAATCCATTCGGCTCCGTCTTCCGCACAATATAACTTTATATCATCCAGTACTTCCAACGTAGAATTGGTTGTGGGACAAATATGTGGCGCATTACGGTCGTAAGCTTTGTATCCGCTGGTGGTTTTTACCACGATGATTCCTCTGGTTCCGGTTCCTTCTCCACCTACATATGTCCATCCTCTCGTTTCCAATTCACTATAAAGCGGAAGAATTACATTGATAGATGCCGAAATCAAATATTCCGGATTGCAATTTTTCTGTCCATCATCATCGCTACAACTGGCTGTAAATACAAGAGAAACTGCTATCATCAAAACCCAGCAGCCTTTTAAAATATTCAAATTCATATTCTCAACTTCATTTAAATTATTATCTTTGCCATAATAGTCCTGCGGATCCCCGTAGGATTATTCTTTTATAAATTGATTAGATTATGGCAAATATACAATATGTAACGAAAGAAGGTTTAGATAAATTGCGTGCCGAACTGGAACAATTGGAATCCATCGAACGCCCGAAAATTTCTCAACAGATTGCGGAAGCAAGAGACAAAGGTGATTTATCTGAAAATGCAGAGTATGATGCGGCAAAGGAAGCACAAGGACTTTTGGAGTTGAAAATTGGAAAACTGAAAGATCAAGTAGCAAATGCTCGCGTGATTGACCCTGCTCAATTGGATAGTTCCAAAGTTTCAATCCTTTC
>CALLXZ010000234.1 GCA_937875605.1 uncultured Moheibacter sp. | reverse complement strand
ACGAAGAAATCGTCAATACAAAATTTGAAGCGAACCGAACCATCATCGATACACGCGAAGTGCTCGGAAGATATTTCTTGGTTCAATTACGATATAAATTCTAAAAAAATAAAAAAATCCGGATACTTAATTCCGGATTTTTATTTTAAATGATATCTCCACCGATTTAAAAGTCTTTTCGCCGGTTTTACTTCATGAGCAATTGCCAGGCTCCTACTACATCACCTTCTTTTAAAAGATCTTTGGCATGAAGATGGACCATCTCATCGTCTTTAAATTCCCCTTCCATTAAACTTTCCACATTGCCCAACATAGCCAGTTCATTTCCTGTAAAATGGTGGCTCAAACGAATTTCTTTCGGCAAAGAATCCACCCCAATTCCTTTTGTAACCAATGGTTTAGGGATTTCAAAAAGTGAGTCGCCATTGGAATGTGTGTACCAAGATTCGCCCATACGACCCACTAAGTCTATTTTTCGCGTATCGATCTGTCCTCTTTCATTGAGAACCGATTCGTCCACATGGATCATCAAAACTTCGCATACCACAAGCGTTCCTGCTCCTCCTCCATCTCCCAGATAAATCAAATCTTTCACTTTACATTCAAATGAAGCTTTGGATTCCTTTACACGCGGAGGCTTTACTTTTACTGATGAGAGTTCCGTAAAACCTGCTTTTTTAAATTCATTTATACCTTTTTCGTATTCCGTACTCGACAAAGAACTCTGATGAACTATATCGTAAGAAACAGTGTTAATCACACACTCACGTACCTGTTCGATGTTTTCCAGTGTATGTTTGGTGGTAGTATCGCGTACTCTTCTGGAAGGCGAAAACACCAAAATTGGCGGATTAGAACTGAACACGTTAAAAAAGCTGAACGGGCTTAAATTTACGTTTCCTTCGCCATCGACTGTGCTGACCAAAGCAATTGGCCGTGGAGCTACAGCGTTTTGTAAATATTGAATGGATTCTGCAGGCGTTACTTCTCCTGTATCAATGGTTTTTATACTCATTTCTTAAATAAATATGATTTGGTGTGTCAAAGATAGTAAGATTTAGAGCTTAACACAATTTCATGTTTTTTAACAAGGATTTATCGTTTTGAAATTTGTTTCGGAACGATGGTTGAAATTATTAAATCAAAATATGATTGTTTAATCCTAAAATCTACAAAAAATGAATAAGTTAGAATTAGAAGGAAAGTGGAACCAGATTAAAGGAGCTTTCAAACAGAAATATGGTGAATGGTTCAATGACGATGATGCTTTCGTTGACGGACAATACGATGAAGCCATCGGGAGAATTCAGGAAAAATCCGGAAAAACCCGGGAAGAAGTCGAAAAACTAATTGAGAATTGGAAAGACTGATCGTTCGTTTTTTCAACATAGTAAGCTAAAACAAGTGCCCGGATTTCCGGGCATTTTTTATGACTTGTATTTCTAATTAATTCTAATTTAGCATTGAATTTCGTTTCAATGAAAAAACTGACCGATAAATTGACCTTTCCCGACTATTCTGAAACCGATAAATTCGGAATCATTGCTTATGGCGGAGATTTAAGTGTGGAGCGGTTAAAATTAGCTTATCAGAAAGGGATTTTTCCTTGGTTCAACGAAAACGAACCTATTCTTTGGTGGTTTCCAGATCCGCGTTTTGTTTTGTTTCCTGACGAACTAAAGGTTTCCAAATCGATGAAAAAAATTCTCCGCGACGAAATCTTTACCATAACCGAAAATCTAGCCTTTGAACA
>CALLXZ010000233.1 GCA_937875605.1 uncultured Moheibacter sp. | reverse complement strand
TCATTGAGAAAACGTTTGCTGATGTCTATATTTAAATCGGTTCGGGTATTTTTACTTCCGGACGAATAATCATCTTGCGTATCCAACCCAAAATTTATATCGACTCCCTGAATCAAATCCGAAGCTAAATTGTTCAATTGTTGGGAAAGAATTGCGCTCACACTTTGTCTTGCCAGAGTTTCGGCCGAAACACCCGCTTCACTCTGGAAAGGATTTTCGCCAATAAATCGGTTTAACAATAACAAAGCAAAAACCTGTTTATTCATTTCGGATTCATCATTTTTCAATTGATCCAATTTTGCCTGCGTATCGTCAACCACCGCAGAAGAAACCGAATTGTTTTCATCATCCAACGTGATGTCAAATGTGATGATCGGCTTCATCAATTCGCCACCTAATTTTAATTCAGTATTGAAAGGAATTCGCTGTTTGTATTGATTGATTTCAGAAGCGGATTTGCTCGAAATTTGTTGTTGCACTAAATCAATCGGAGCGGCTTCCGTTTTGTAAACAGCGGTGATATTTAATTGAGCAGCAGTCGGTTCGCCGGTCCAAGTAATCGTACTTCCTTTTTGAATGTCAAATCTTCGTTTCAACAAACTGACGGACATTTCGTACGCACCTTTTTCTACTTCAAAAATCCCGACAAGCGTTGTTTTTCCGGAAGGATCCATTCCACCTGTTAATTCCGCTTCCCCTTGTATTTCCACAAAATCCCCATTTGCTTTATCGATGATTATAGAGGTTTTCGCATCTTTGTCCAACGTGATATTTACACTAACATCCAGACCTTTGATTTCAGTTTCGGTATTGATTTCCTCTTCTTTTAGTGTTCCTTGCAAAGCAATCTGATCTTGATCAATGAATTCCACAATTCCGTCTCTTTCTTGTAGCGCAGGAGAAGATTGAGGTAAAACAAATGTAAAATCGGTTTCATCCGTTATTTTCAAATCTCCTGAAACCTTAGGCAGATCCAGATCGCCACGAATTCTTAAATTCGTATCAATTGCTAAAACGCCATACACTAAGGCATCATTTGATTTCTCTGAATTGACCACTTTAAATCCTTTTCCATTTGCATTCAGATTGAACTGGAAATCCTGATAATTCTCTGTAAGGATTTGTCCAAATAAAGTTAAGGAATTTCCATCGGCATCGTTGATGCGGAAACGGTTGAATACGATTCCTCCGTTGGTAAAATCAATTGCATCATCGATATTTCTGAAATTACTTCCGATTTCCTCGATTTTAAAACCTACCGTATTAAATTTCACTTTCCCTAAAATAGAAGGTTCATCCACTGTTCCGGCAATTTTCAGATTTCCTGAAATAAATCCTTCTGTATCTGTAATCGCATTCATTGTAAAACCTTGAACTGATTTCATTTCCAATCGGTTAATAGCTAAATTCAAGTCGAAAGCGGTTTCTTTTGTATTGAAATCACCTGTAATTCGTAGATCATTATTGTTTCCAGTCAGCGCAATGTCTGTGTTCAGAAGATCGGCCGTTTTACTATCCACTTTTACCGCCAAATCACCAATTTGATTTTCAAATAATTCCAAATTCGAAATCGTCAAATCAGTAGTGAATTTCATTTCGGTATTCAAATCACGGATTTGAGCCGTTCCATTGATAGTTCCTGCAGCCGGAAGATCTTCTTTTTTAATCATTTCCGTCAACATTTCGATTTTGAAATCTTTGATGGAAATGTTGAGCGGACTTTCCGCCAAAAGATTTTC
>CALLXZ010000232.1 GCA_937875605.1 uncultured Moheibacter sp. | reverse complement strand
GGAGAAGATCTTTTGGCAGTTTCCTTCCAATATACCCGAAACAGCACACCAGGTGTGATTTATACGGTTGGAGAAATGTCGGATGAACAAAACCAATTATTAATTACAAAATTGATCAAACCCAATACAACGGTGAACACCACTTCACCTATGTGGGATTTGATGATGAAAAATATTTATTCCATCAATGCATTGACGATTTCTCCGGAAGATTTCATCATGAATGTGGAATTTAAAGACATCAGCCCGAATTCTTCAGGGGTTATCAATTATTTACCAAATACACCGGTTCAGGATCAGACACTCTTACAAGTGATGAACATGGACCGACTGAACATGAACGGGAATCTTCAGATGAGTGGAAATGGTTTTTATGGAGATGGATTGTTTGACTTCGTAAACGGAGTTACCGTTAATCCAAATCAGGGAACCATCATATTTACAACCGTCGAACCGTTTGGAGATCATTTGGCAGATGTGTTAGGAGATCCAAGTTCCCCTTATGTATTTAATCAATTGTATAATCAACTTCCCAATACATTGGATGCGGAACGACTGGCACAACGCTATAGTTTGGCAGGACGATATAAAGGCGAAGTAGGCGGTGGAATTCCATTGGGAGCATTTAATGTTCCGGAAGGTTCCGTAAAAGTAACGGCCAATGGGATGGAATTGATGGAAGGTGTCGATTATACCGTTGATTATCAATTAGGTCAAGTAACCATCATCAATGATCAATTAAAAAATTCAGGAGTTCCGATTAACATTAGTTTGGAAAATCAATCCACATTCAACATGCAGAAAAAGCGTTTCATGGGATTAAATGTGAACCATCGTTTTTCTGATAATTTCATGGTGGGTGGTACAATTGTGAATTACCAGGAACGACCGTTGACACAAAAAGTACAATTCGGTGCAGAACCTGTGAGCAATACCATATTTGGATTAAATACACAATATACGGGAGAATCAGAATTATTGACCCGATTGACCAATAAAATTCCGGGAATTAAAACCGATCAGATTTCACAGATCAACTTCAGTGCGGAAGGAGCTTATTTGATGCCGGGACAAAATAATGCAGCAGGCGGCGATTCTTACATTGACGATTTCGAAGATGCACAATCCAGAATCAGTTTGATGGATCCGGGTTCTTGGCGTATGGCGAGTGTACCTGGGAAACCAGCCGGTTTGACCGGAACGACTCACCCGTTTTTCCCGAATGGAGCAAACAATGAAGATCTTTCTTATGGAAATGGTCGAAAATTAATGTCTTGGTACAGCATCGATCCAAGGTTCTATGGAATCGGAGGAAATGCACCTACGGGAATCAGTGATGCGGAATTATCCCAACACAGAGTTCGTAGAGTAGAATTACGAGAATTATTTGACCAGCGTGATGTAATGGCGGGAACTGCTACGTACATCAATACCTTTGATATGACATACTATCCGGAAATTACCGGTCCTTATAACGTAAATCCATTGGCAACGGACACACAAGGCTGGGGTGGAACCATGCGTCCTGTTTCCGTTACGAACTTCATCGATTCCAATGTGGAATATTTGGAATTCTGGATGATGGATCCGTATGCTGACGGTGTAGGTGGAAACGGAGATTTATTGATTCAATTAGGTAACGTTTCCGAAGACATCTTGAAAGACGGACAAATGATGTATGAAAACGGTATGCCGCATTCCGGTAACGGAGCAGCTACTTCTTCATCCATCTGGGGAAAACAACCGGATAATTATCCAATTATTTATGCATATGATACAGAAGGAGCGGCGCGTAAAGAACAAGATTTGGGTTACAATGGTTTGACCGATATAGAAGAAGCCGGAGCCTATCCAAATGCCGGATCAAACACTAATCCTGTAACAGGTCAAAATGACCCGGCTTCTGATAATTATGTATTCTATTTGGATGACCGATGGGGACAAACCACAGAGGCAGGTTCCATCACAGGTCGTTACAAATATTTCCAAGGACCTCAAGGAAATAACTCCACAGACGATTTGCTACATTCCTACAGTATGCAGCCGGATGCAGAAGATATTAATTTGGATTATAACTTGGATCAAACCGAAATGTACAATCAGTACACGGTAAAATTGAGTCCTTCAGATTTACAGAATAATACAAACAACTTTATCGTTGCGACGAAAACAGCAACCGTTACCTTACCAAATGGTCAAACACAAGATGTAACTTGGTACCAAATGCGTATTCCGGTAGATAATTTCGACACAGATATTAACGGAGATGGTGTTCCTGATTTGGTAACAGACGATCAATTATCCGCCGCAAAAAGTGTATTGACTTCCGCTCGTTTTATGCGTGTTTTGATGAGAGGTTTCAACGAAGAAACAACGCTTCGTTTTGCGACGATGGATTTGGTGCGGAGCAATTGGAGAAGATATCCTAAAACCTTATTTCCTGTCCCAGGAGGTGGTTCAGAAGAGGGAGTTACGCAAGATCCGCTTTTAGCCAATCTTGAGATCGGGCAGGTAACCATTGAGGAAAATTCTACCAACGTTCCACCATACGTTTTACCTCCGGGAATCCATAGGGAAGAATTAC
>CALLXZ010000231.1 GCA_937875605.1 uncultured Moheibacter sp. | reverse complement strand
GTACCGGGTGCCCCAATATCAATGACATTGATGTTTTTCCAAATATAATTGGTTCCGGACAAGTATCCAATAAAGTAGTTACTTATCAGACAAAGAAGAAAAATGCTACGACAGGAGATGAGCCAGCCATTGCTTACCGTATTAAATTGGATAAAGATTATTTTAAACAAAAATTCATTGATAATCAGAATTCTTCCGACTTAAATGACAATTCAGCTTTTATCCGGAATTTCTTCAGAGGAATTGAATTAAGCGTTTTGGAAGATCAAGGATTTATTATGAATTTCCGACCTACTTTATCTTCATTTGCTTTGGTAATGTATTATAAATCTGATGATCCAGATGTGGAAGGAGCAACAAAATCCGGGTTTTACCCTTTGAACTTTACAACTTTCTGGTCTGAACAATCTGGTTTTAATGTTCAAATCAATCAGTTTGATCATTCCAACCGCAGTTCCCAGTTTGTGAATGCCTACACCAATCCAAACACGACACAAGGAGATTCCCGATTGTATCTGGCTGGAATGGATGGAACTAAAACGGTTATTAAAATAAATCAGGAGCAACTAAACGAAATCAGACAAAATGTTTTGAACAATGATTGGGCAGTTGTAGGCGCTGAACTTACTTTTCATATTGATGACAGTTACGGTTTGAAAACACCACCTTATTTGTTTGCATGGAACAATTACAAAGAGGATGGCAAATGGAAAAATTTGAATTTCCAGGATGTTTACACGTTCTACAATAGTTATCCGCTTTCTGTTCAGTTCAATCCGATGTACAATTATAAGGATAATCCAAAAACCTACATCATCCGAATTACAGACTATATAAAAAGTATAGTCGAGCAAAATGAAGTATTTGAAGATGGCTCTGTGATCTTGAGTTTAGGAAACTTTCTGTTAAGTCCTTCAGGCAGTTACACCAGTGTAGCAAGTACAACCAATCCATTCTATAACAACCGAAGTTTTAACCCATACAGGGTAGTATTGCACGGAAGTAATTCTGAGCAAGAAGATAAAAAATTGAAATTAAAAATCTATTATACCAAAAAATAACCTAAATCTATGTGTGGAATTGTTGGATACCTTGGGCATAGAGAGGCCTACCCTATTATCATAAACGGACTAAAGCGACTTGAATACAGAGGATATGACAGTGCGGGATTAGTCATCATCGAAAATGAAGATTTCGGTTTGGTTAAAACCAAAGGAAAAGTTTCTGATTTGGAGGAAATTTCCAAAAATTTAGATAAAGGAGCTACCATCGGAGTTGGACATACACGTTGGGCAACTCATGGAGTACCAAACGATGTAAATTCGCATCCGCATTTATCCAATAACGGAAATCTTGTAATCGTTCACAACGGAATCATTGAAAATTATGATACCATCAAAACGGAATTAATCCAAAAAGGATTTGTTTTTCATAGTGATACCGATACAGAAGTATTAATTAATCTGATTCAGTTTTTCAAAGATTCTGAAAAACTGAACTTAACGGATGCCGTGCGTTATGCCTTAAACGAAGTAATAGGCGCTTACGCAATTGCTGTTCTGGATAAAAATGTACCCGATGAAATCGTCGTCGGACGTTTAGGAAGTCCGTTGGCAATTGGGATTGGAGAAAATGAATTTTTCATTGCCTCTGACGCTTCTCCTTTTTTACAATTTACCAAAGACGCTGTCTATTTAGATGATGGAGAAATGGCAACGATCAGTTTGGAAAGAGCAGTTGATGTACGCAAGATCAAAGATAATTTACCCGTAACGCTTGCTGTTCAGGAACTTCAGTTGAATTTGGAAGAAATTGAAAAAGGAGGCTACGAACATTTCATGCTGAAAGAAATCTATGAACAACCCAAATCCATTCGCGATACTATGCGCGGACGTTTACTGGTGGAGGAAGGAATCATCAAAATGGCGGGAGTTTGGGATCACCAAGAACGTTTTTTAAATGCTAAACGAATTATCATCGTAGCTTGTGGAACTTCCTATCATGCGGGATTGGTAGCCGAATATTTGATTGAAGATTTGGCTAGAATTCCGGTTGAAGTAGAATATGCTTCCGAATTCCGATACCGAAATCCGATTATCAATAAAAAAGACATCGTCATCGCTATTTCCCAATCCGGCGAAACAGCTGATACGCTTGCCGCTTTAAAACTGGCAAAAGAACACGGTGCTTTTATATATGGAATTAATAACGTGGTGGGTTCATCCATCGCAAGGATTACAGATGCCGGCTCTTATACACACGCAGGTCCTGAAATCGGAGTTGCCTCGACCAAAGCATTTACGGCTCAGTTGACTATTTTATCGCTAATTGCGATTAAATTAGGGAAACATAATGGGAATTTGAGTAACGAGCGATTCAATGCTTTGATCGGTGAATTGGACAGAATTCCGGAATTGGTACAGGAAACATTAGACACAACGGCTGAGAAAGTAATCGAAATAGCAGAGATTTATAAAGATGCTCCAAACGCCCTTTATTTGGGAAGAGGATACAATTATCCTTCTGCTTTGGAAGGTGCTTTAAAGTTGAAAGAGATCTCTTATATCCATGCTGAAGGTTATCCGGCAGCGGAAATGAAACACGGTCCGATTGCATTGATTGATGAGAATATGCCAATCGTAATCATCGCTACAAAAACCGGACACTACGAAAAAGTAGTGAGCAATGCACAAGAGATCAAAGCCCGAAAAGGACAAATCATCGCAGTGGTAAACAAAGGAGATAGTGAGGTAAGAAAAATTGCAGATCATATCATCGAAATCCCGAATTCTTCCGAAGAATTCAGTCCGATTTTGGCTGCAATTCCATTGCAATTATTGTCGTATTACATCGCTGTAAAATTAGGAAGAAACGTGGATCAGCCAAGAAATTTAGCGAAATCCGTTACTGTAGAATAATTAAAAAAAATATAATCAAGGCAAATCCTCTTCTGAATCGGAAGGGGATTTTCTGTTTACAGCTTTCTCTTCTGCAAGGAATGCCGTATAATTGCATTACTCAACCGGATATAATCGGAAAATATTTCCATGTTTTGATAAGAGTATGACTTCCATAGCTTGTTATGCCAGAAACATTTTTTTCCATTTAGCTACTGTATTTCTACTGAGCTTGAAGTGATTTGCTAATTGACTGTTGTTGAGCCTATGCTTTTTCTGGTGATCCAGTATTTTCAGAATGTCTTTTTTATGGTAAGACCGATGTTTTTGGTTGATGGATTCGTTTTTGTTATTTGCGCCAAATATTTGTTTGTTTAGCTCAATTACATCAATCGATGTAAGTTCCTCTTTGTTTAGTATTCTTTCACAATCATTTATTTTATCAGGATATCTTTT
>CALLXZ010000230.1 GCA_937875605.1 uncultured Moheibacter sp. | reverse complement strand
CTTTTATTCAAAAATTCCTTTTATTCATCATGAAGTCAATTATTTGATTGATGAAAAAATTCCTTCCATTCTGGTCGATTTGAATTTGAACGAACGTACTGTCCGACTTTTCGGAATTCACCCTACGCCACCCGTTCCACAGGAAAATCCTGAGAGTACAGAACGTGATGCTGAAATCCTGTTAGTTGGAAAAAAAGCAAAAGAATTTGACGGACCTTCCATCGTTTTCGGCGATCTAAATGATGTGGCATGGAGTCATACTACGCGTTTGTTTTTACACATAAGCGAAATGCTGGATCCACGCATCGGCAGAGGAATGTTTAATACTTTCCATGCCCATTATGCTTTGATGAGATGGCCATTGGATCATTTTTTTGTTAGCAGCCATTTTCGTTTGATGAATCTAAAGGTAGAGAAAGGGGTTGGTTCTGATCATTTCCCAATCAGCATCGAACTGTCTATAAAATTTGAATTAAAAGAAAAAGAATTAGAAGCATCCAGCGACGACCATGCTGAAGCAAATGAAATCATCGAAGATGCGAAATGATAGAAATGCTATTCAAAATCAAAAAAGGAAAAATGCACATTTCCGTATTTTCGGGTTTGGATTAAATGCGGATGCTCCTCAAATTTGATGTGGGACGAATGCTCCAAAACCAATTCTCCTTCCGGTTTCAGCCATTCGTTTTCTTTAACCAATTCAATCAGTTTATTGTATTCTTCCTGTTCAAATACAAAAGGTGGATCGGCAAAAATAACTTCAAAGTTTCCTTGAGTATTTCGTTTTAGAAATTGAAAAACATCATTTCGTTCAACCGAAACAACATCTCCCAAATTCATACTTTCAACGGTTTCCGATAAAAATTTCACACATCCTGCATCTTGATCAACTGAAATCACGCGATTACTTCCACGTGAAGCAAATTCCAATGAAATACTTCCAATACCTGAAAACAAATCCAACACGGAAATTTCATCAAATTCATAATGATTATTCAACACGTTGAACAAGGCCTCTTTAGCAAAGTCGGTCGTAGGTCGAACCGGTAGATTTGCCGGAGCAGTTATCCTTTTCCCTCTGAATTTCCCTGAAATAATTCGCATTCTGATAATTTATAAAGTGTATAATTCTCCAGAAATTCTTCATCTTTTAACGCAGCATTCACATAACGAACGTGCTTTCGGAGAATCTGAAATACTTTGGTGTTGGGCAATAATTCGCCGTAGGCTTTGATTTCAATTTTATTGGAATCCAATCCCAATTGTTCCAAAGAAAATAAGGTAAAAAACAAAATATCTTCGCCCGAAGGTGTTTCAAATAAGTTGTAAAACTGAACTTTAGAATCAGAAGTTGCGGCAATTTCTAATTGATGATGATTCAAATTAAGATGAACAACAACTTCTTTTGTTTTTTCCATTGAATCCAAAAAAATTAGCCCGGAATGAAAAAACTCTACCTTTCCGAACAGTTCTTTTAATTTATTGACCAAAACAGAGGAAGCTCCATAAACAAAATTAAAACCGGCATCTGAAACGGACGTAAACAATTGATTATCTTCAAATTCTGCTTCGGAAAAATTCAATAAAACCTCTGGATTCTCAGACGAATAAGCTTCCGGCACCAAATTAAAAAACGAAGAAATAAAAGCCACTTTCACTTGATCAAAATTTCTTCTCAATCGCAAATTAATTTCCAATTCTTTAACGATTTCAACTTCCCAACGGTTAAAGTTTGTGACTTTTATATGCGAAACTTTATTCTTTTTCACTTCCGTATCTTTTACCCAAAAAGAAAATCCTTCTTTGTAAAAAAGAAAGTTGAGAACTTTAGTATGATTCGGCTGTGTTGAAATGATTTTCCGTTTTTCGTGCGGTAAAGATAAGTTTTTCTGTCCAAATTATGATTCGGCTTTTTAGTGGAAATTTTTGTAATTTTGAGGAAACGAAAAACCTGATTTTTGAAAACAATTGCAGTAATACCCGCTCGCTATGCCGCTTCCCGTTTCCCTGGAAAATTAATGGCTAAATTGGGAAATCAATCAGTCATTCAAACGACGTATGAAAATACAGTTAAAACGAATTTATTTGACGATGTCTTTGTGGTAACGGATTCTGAAATTATTTTTAATGAAATTACCCGAAATGGCGGAAAAGCCATCATGAGCATCACCGAGCACCAGACCGGAAGTGACCGTATAGCAGAAGCGATTGAAAATCTGGATTGTGATATCGTGGTAAATGTTCAGGGAGATGAGCCTTTTGTAAAAAAAGAAGCGCTTCAAAAGTTAGTGGAAGCGTATCAGAATGACACCAAAGAAGAAATTTCGCTTGCCACTTTGGCACAGGAAATTACGGAAGAAGAAGACATTTACAATCCGAACAGCGTAAAAGTCAATTGGGACATTTATCAGTTTGCGCTCTATTTTTCAAGAAGTCCCATTCCCTATCCACGAGAAACAAATTTCAAGGCAAAATACTATCAGCACATCGGGATTTATGCTTTCCGTAAATCAGCTTTGCTCAATTTCGCAAAATTACCTATGTTGCAGAACGAACGAGCGGAAAAATTGGAGCAATTGCGTTATCTGGAATACGGTATGAAAATCAAAGTATTGGAAACCGGATTTATGGGAATTGGAATTGATACGGAAGAAGACTTGGAAAAAGCAAATGCTTATTTAAAAAAACGACAAACAACGGAGTGATGAGTTTCAGAAATTTCCCCATGGTGCCGAGAGTTGTGTATGGAAAAGGAAG
>CALLXZ010000229.1 GCA_937875605.1 uncultured Moheibacter sp. | reverse complement strand
TTTGTCCGAATTTTTGTTGCAAGTTCATTAATTATAAATCGTACTTTTGTGGACATTCAAAATTAAAATGGAATACAATACTGCAAGAAAAGCGCTGATCATCCCGGAATACGGACGTCATATACAACAGATGGTAGATCACTGCATGACTTTTACAGATGAGCAAGAACGAAATGGTTTTGCTGAAATAATTATAGAAGTGATGGGCGAACTAAACCCGCATCTTCGCGACATCCCCGATTTTCAGCATAAACTTTGGGATCAGTTATTCATCATGTCCAAATTCAGATTGGATGTGAAATCACCTTACCCAAAACCGACTGAAGAAGAGGTGTACAGCAAGCCCAATAAGGTGCGTTATCCCGGAAGCGAATACAAATATAAATATTACGGAAAAAACATCCGTAGTATGATCGCCGTTGCCAAAAGTTGGGAAGGAGATAAACAAGAAGGATTAGTAATGGTAATTGCTAACCACATGAAAAAATGTTATCTTTTATGGAACAAGGATACCGTCGATGACCAAACGATTTTAGATCATCTATATGAACTTTCCGATGGTGAATTTGATCTAAGGAACTCAGGTGAATCACTTCTGTCCAATGATCGTTTGCAGGTAAATACTAATCATTCTAACAAAGTTCGCAAAAACAAAAACAATCAGAACAACCAGAATAACCGTAATAAGTCCAAACACAAATAGAATTTTAAGATGTCTGTATTTCAAATCAGAGGAGGAAATCGTTTAAGCGGCGAAATCATTCCTCAAGGTGCAAAAAACGAAGTGCTTCAGATCCTTTGCGCTGTTCTTTTGACACATGATCCCGTCCGAATCAAAAATATTCCAGATATCCGTGATGTAAATCGGCTCATCGAAATATTGGAAGATTTGGGCGTTAAAATTCAGAAAAATGCTAAAGGAGATTATACTTTTCAGGCGGATGACATCCGTATGGATTATCTGCAAAGCAAAGAATTTAAAAAAGACGGTGCTTCGCTACGTGGTTCAATCATGTTGATGGGACCGCTTTTGGCGATGTACGGAAAGGCTTATATGCCAAAACCTGGAGGAGATAAAATCGGAAGAAGACGTTTGGATACGCATTTTCAGGGGTTCATAAATCTGGGTGCCAAATATAGATTTGAGGAAGGGGAAGATTTCTACGGTGTAGAATTGGAAGATGGGAAATTTTTGACCGGAACCTATATGTTGCTGGAAGAAGCTTCTGTGACCGGAACGGCAAACATCGTCATGTCAGCTGTTTTGGCAAAAGGAAAAACAACCATTTATAACGCCGCTTGCGAACCATATTTGCAGCAATTATGCAAAATGCTCGTGCGAATGGGTGCAAAAATAGAAGGAATCAGTTCCAATTTATTGACTATCGAAGGCGTAGAAGAATTAAAGGGGACGGAACATACCGTTTTGCCCGATATGATTGAAATCGGTTCATGGATTGGATTGGCTGCAATGACCAGATCTGAACTTACAATTAAAAATGTTTCTTGGGAAAACTTGGGAGTAATTCCTGATATTTTCAGGAGATTAGGAATTATAATAGAAAAGTCAAATGATGATATGATTATTCCTGCACAGGAAAATTATAAAATCCAAAAATTCATGGATGGATCCATTTTGACTGTTTCAGATGCACCTTGGCCGGGATTTACGCCCGATTTGTTGAGCATCGTTTTGGTGATTGCCACACAAGCAAAAGGCAGTGTTTTGATTCACCAGAAGATGTTTGAAAGCCGATTGTTTTTTGTCGATAAATTAATTGACATGGGTGCACAAATAATTCTTTGTGATCCGCATAGGGCAACGGTTATCGGACTAAATCATGAAACACCACTTCGTGGAACAACGATGAGTTCGCCTGATATCCGTGCCGGGATTTCCCTTTTGATTGCCGCTTTGTCAGCAAAAGGAAAAAGCATCATTCATAACATTGAACAAATTGACAGAGGTTACGAACAAATTGACACCCGCTTGCGTGCCATAGGCGCCGATATCATTCGGGCTTAATTTTTGCTCGTGCATTGTTGAAATAAATTTTAATGCAGGAAATATTTGATTTTATAGCCAACTTCGTAAGCCGTCCGGATAAAGTCCTGATGGACTTTATCAATAATTATGGGAACTGGATTTATATTTTTCTTTTTCTTATCATTTTTGCGGAAACCGGTCTGATCATCGCTTCTTTTGTGATGCCGTTTTTACCGGGAGATGCTTTAATTTTTTCAATTGGGATGATTGCAGCAAACGACCAGCAAAACCATTTACATATCGAGTATATTGTTCCGCTTTTGATGTTGGCAGCCATTTTGGGAGACAATGTCAATTATTTTGTGGGAAAACGTTTCGGGAACTGGCTTTTAGCTAATCCGGGAAAGTTTTACATTCAGCCCAAACACATCGAAAAAGCTACGGATTTCTTTAACGAACACGGAAAAAAAGCGATCATTATTGCCCGTTTCATGCCTGTTGTCCGGACGATTATTCCTTTTATTTGTGGAACAACAAAGTTGGATTATCGTACTTTTATTACCTATAGTTTTATCGGCGCCGTTTTGTGGGTCGGTGTGATTTCCATGTTAGGATATTTCTTGGGCGGATTTGCATTTATTCAAAATAATCTTGAATATTTTATTTTTGGGATCATCATCGCCGCGAATTTACCTTTGATTATCCGTCTGCTGAAATCAAGATTTTCCAAAACTAAATCCTGATGAACCTTTTTGGATTAATCGGTCGAAATATTTCCTATTCCTTTTCGAAAAAATATTTTTCAGATAAATTCAATTCGGAAAAAATACAAAATACTTCTTATCAAACCTTTGACTTAAATGAAATTTCAGAGATCGAAAAATTGATACAGAATAAAAATTTAAAAGGTTTAAATGTAACCATTCCGTATAAGGAACAAATTATTCCTTTTCTGGACAAATTAAGTCCGGAAGCGGAAAAAATCGGAGCGGTTAACTGTATCAAAATTCAACGAGATGCTGAGAATAATCCGATTCTAATAGGATTCAATACAGATGCTTATGGATTTGAAAATTCCCTAAAACCTTTATTGGAATCCTATCATCAAAAAGCTTTGATTTTAGGTGATGGAGGAGCGGCAAAAGCCATAAAATATGTGTTGGACAAATTAGACATTCCTCATACAAGTATTACCCGAAATGGAAAATTTCTTTATTCGGATTTAACACAAGAAATAATTCAGGACCATCCCATCATCATCAATTCCACACCTTTAGGTACTTTCCCGGACGTGGAAAATGAGCCT
Organism: uncultured Moheibacter sp.; assembly: GCA_937875605.1. Taxonomy (GTDB): domain Bacteria; phylum Bacteroidota; class Bacteroidia; order Flavobacteriales; family Weeksellaceae; genus Moheibacter. The sequence continues at coordinate 10,749 of CALLXZ010000229.1, read as the reverse complement.
TATATTCCTTACGAATTTTTATCGGATCAGCACCTTCTTTACGATTTAATTTACAATCCAGAAAAGACCCAATTTCTGAAAAACGGAGAACTTAAAGGTGCAAAAATCAAAAACGGTTACGAAATGCTTGTCTTACAAGCAGAAAAATCTTGGGAAATTTGGAATCAACCTTTGTAAATCCCTTATGATTTATTAGATTTGTTATTCTAAAAGAAAAATTTGTTATGACAACTGAATTGGATAACCTGCACAACGAGGCAGATGGAGAAAATAATCAAAACTTAAATCCTCAGGAAGCTTCTGATGAATCAACTGAACAAGAGGCAGATAAGCAGGAATTAGTGAAAGAAGACAGTGAGGAAGTGGCCGAAACGGTTACCGCTGAAGAAAATTCCGCTGATGCCGAAGCACCGGCAGAAATACCTCAGGAATCTGAAAATCCTCAAGAAATAAAAGAAGCAATCACCGACACAGTAGAAACTACTGCTGAAGAAATTTCGCCTGCTCAGAATTCGGACGATTATAAATCGGAAGAGCTTCAGGAGGAATCCGAAGAAAGTGAAGAATCTGTAGAAGAAGAAATTCCTTTCAAAAATTACGAGGAACTTCCGATAGCAGTTTTAGTGGGTGAAGCAAAAAATCTGCTCAAAAACCATCCGGTCCGTAAACTTCGTGAACATTTTAACCAAATCCGAGATGCGGTGAAAAAACAACTGGAGGAAGACGAAGTATCTAAAAAAGAAGCTTTTGTAGAAGAAGGAGGGGAAGTGCTTGACTTTCAATATGACCATCCGTCCAGAAAAGAATTCAATGCTGTTTTCAATGATTACCGCAAACAACTGGATGCCTATTACAAGGAGCAGGAAAAGGCTCAACAGGAAAATTTAAAAGAAAGACTTCAGATCATTGATGAACTGAAAGCGCTTTACATGGAACAAAATGATGAAAGCTCTAATATTTTCACTCATTTCAGAAAGTTAAAAACCCGTTGGCATAATGCAGGTTCGATTCCAAAGGCACAGGCCGGAAACGTATTCAAAACCTATTTCCATCATTTGGATAATTTCTATGAATATTTGGATTTGAATAAAGAGCTTCGCGAAATGGATTATGCGCATAATTTAGTGGTTCGTGAGTCTATCATCAAACGTGCGGAAGAATTAGTAGCAGAAGAAAATGTACAAAAAGCACTAAACGAATTACAATATCTTCACCGTCTATGGAAAGAAGAAGCCGTTCCGGTAGCAGAAGACTTACGTGAACCGACTTGGCAGAAATTCAAAGAATTAACTCATAAAATTCATGATCGCAAATCGGAATTGGGCGAAAAAATAAAAGCAGAACAAGAAGAGAACCTGACGAAAAAACAGGAAATTCTAGCAGAAATAGCAAAGTTGACCCAAAATGCTGAAAAGAAATCACATGGTGAATGGCAGTCAGGAATTAAAAAATTAAATAATTTACGGGAAAACTTTTTGGCCGCGGGAAGAGTTCCAAAAGAATTCAACCAAAAAATGTGGGATGAATTCAAAACAGCAACCCGCGATTTTAATCATGCTAAAAATGAATTTTACAAATCCCTAAAATCAGATCAACAAACCAATCTGGAAAAGAAACAAGAATTATTAAACATAGCAAAAGAGCACGCTCAGAGCACTGATTGGAATGCATCGGTTCAGGTTATTAAAAAAATTCAGGCAGACTGGAAAAAAATAGGTCATGTTCCCCGAAAATATTCGGATTCTATTTGGAAAGAATTCAAAGATGCTTGTAATGCGTTCTTTGATCATTACAAAGAAAGAGGAAATCAGGCAAATCAGCAGTTTGAAGATAACTTTTTGAAAAAAGAAGAATTTCTGAAAGAAGTAAGTGGATTTAAACCTTCTGGAGATGCACAACAAGATCTGAATACCATCAATGAATTCAATGTAAAATGGAACAGTTTGGGGAAAGTTCCAGCTTCTAAAATGAGTATTAATGGGGATTTCAATAAAACCATCAGTGAGTTGGTGAAATCATTTGGTCTTTCCCAAAACGAAATTCAGGATTTCAAAATGGCGTCTTTGGTTGACCAAATCAAATCAGGGAATGATGGGAGATTGTTGGATGACGAAATTCGCAAAGCAAGAAAAACCATTGACGAATTGGAAAAAGAAATCAATCAATTGGAAACAAACGTTGGATTTTTTGCAAATGCAAACCAAGACAGTCCTTTGTTGAAAGACGTTTACCGCCAAATCGAAGAAAAACGTGCACGTTTGACTGATACGGAAATTCGTTTGAGAAAATTACATCGAATTGATTTTGATGATTCAGATTCTGAAGGTACAGAAGGTTAAAATTAAAATTTAGACAATAAATTACACCTGACAGGTTTCTGAACTTGTCAGGTGTTTTCTTAAAATAAAAAATGGTTGATTTTGATGAACAAATGATGCAGAGATGCATTCAACTGGCAAAAAATGGTTTGGGAAAAACGTACCCCAATCCAATGGTCGGCTGTGTGATTGTTCATGACGGAAAAATTATAGCAGAAGGCTGGCATCAAAAAGCAGGTGAACCACACGCCGAAGTCAATGCCATAAATCAAATTCAAAATAAAGAAATTCTTAAAAATTCAACCCTTTATGTTTCGCTTGAACCGTGTGCGCATCATGGAAAAACGCCACCTTGTGCGGATTTGATTGTCCATCATCAGATTCAAAAAGTGATTGTCGGAACGGTTGATCTTTTTGCGAAAGTCAATGGATTGGGAATCCAAAAGTTGAAAAATGCAGGAGTAGAAGTTATTTCAGGTGTTTTGGAAAAAGAATGCAGAGAATTGAACAAACGATTTTTTACTTTTCATCAACTGAAAAGACCTTATGTCATTTTGAAATGGGCTCAGACTGCTAATGGTTTCATGGCGACTGAAAACGGCAAACAAAAGTGGATTACAAACGAATTTTCCAAACAATTGGTTCACAAATGGAGAACTGAAGAGCAATCTATTTTAGTCGGAACGAAAACAGCCGAAATGGATAATCCGCAGTTGAATTCGAGGCTTTGGAATGGAAATCAACCGATTCGTTTGGTTTTGGATAAAGATTTAAAATTAAATCCCGATTTGCATTTATTTGACCGAAATCAAAGAACAATTGTTTTTACGAAAAAAGAAAAATTAAGTCAAGAAAATTTAGAATTTATTAAAGTTTTATTTGATGAAAATTTACCGAATTCAATTTTGGATAAATTATATGAATTGGACATCCAATCTGTCATCATTGAAGGTGGAAAGAAAACGTTAGAATCATTTATCAGAAAAGATTTGTGGGATGAAGCAAGAATTTTCACTTCACCAACCATTTGGGATTCCGGAATTAAATCACCGGATTTTAAGGGAAGTTTAGTGGAAACTAAAACCATTTCAACCGATAAATTAGAAATTTTTGTTCGATGAGTTTTTCTTACAAAACCATAGCCAATCCGGTCGAAGAAATTACTTTCAAAGAAAAAGGAAGTAAGTTCATCGGTTATGCATTTCCGGTAAATGACGAAGACGAAATCAAAGAAAAATTAATCGGATTATGGCAAAAATATCCGGATGCGACGCATATTTGTTATGCTTTTCGATTAGGAATTGATGGTGAAAGATATAGGGCCAATGACGACGGAGAACCTTCCGGTAGCGCAGGTTTGCCGATTTATAATCAAATTGTTTCCAAAGAAATCACCAACGTTTTAGTTGCATCTATTCGTTTTTATGGTGGAACGAAATTAGGCGTTTCGGGATTGGTAAAAGCATACAAACTTTCTGCACAAATGACTTTGGACGAAACAGAAATTGTAGAAAAACATTTGACCGAAAAAGTGAAGTTTGAATTCACATACGAAGATCAAGGAAGCGTCATGCGTAACATCGATAAATCAAATGTTGAAGTTATTTCTACTGAGTTTACCGATAAATGCGTAGTATTTGTCAGAGTTAGGAAAGATAATTTGGATAATTTTTTGGCTTTGTTTGAACCACTTTATCAGGTGAAGATTTCAATTATTTAATTTTTATTTCTTCTTTCGACTTTTATTTTTGGATTTCAGCGAATCCACTTTTTCTTCGAGATGATCAACTTTATCTTTCAGTGTTTTTTGTTTTACACTGTCCATCTGATTTTCTAATTTTTTCAGCGAATCTTCACCCGTTTCTTCACCTGTGTCCGAAGTATTTGGAAATTGGAAAGGATAATCTCCAAACAAACTCACTAAGCGAAATGTGCTGTAAATCGTACGGTTTTTACGGTTTCCAAGCGAAATGATGGTCGCTTCGTTTTCAAAATCACGCACATAAGTTGTGTTATTTCCGTGCCACCAACCGTTGTGATAAAGAATCTTTCCGCCATTGTCCCATTCCATCAACCGAATTCCTAATCCATAATTTTTAACGCCCTTGGATTCGTAACTATAACCTTTCCAAGCTTTTTCTTTTAGTTTTTCGGGTAAAAATTTATCCGAATACATCGCCAAATCCATTTTCAATAAATCGTGCGGAGTAGAGTACACATTTTTATCACCATACGTGATGTCGAGATGGTCATATTTCCATTCTCGCCCATTGTTATAATACGATTTGGAAACTTTTGCAGAATCCTTTTTGAATTCCATCACGAAAGTATTTTTCATCCCAAGCGGATTAAAAACCATTTCTTTCATCGCCTTCGGGTAACTAAGCCCGGTTACTTTTTCGATCACAAGTGCAAGTAAAACAAAGTTGGTATTGTTATAAGAAAAATTCTTCCCGGATGGACCTATTGATTCTGGTTTCTTTTGAATCAGAACATCTAAGACATCCTGATTGGTTATTTTTTTGGATTTATCCCAATAATTTTTGTCTTCAGACAGGTGCAGATAGTTAGGAAGTCCGCTTCGATGACTCAATAAATCCTCTATGGTAACATCTTCATAGGGAAATCCGGTCAGGTATTTTGAAACTTTATCATTCAGTTCGATTTTATCATGCTCTACCAATTTTAAAATGGCAAGTCCCGTTAGAACTTTTGTGATGGAAGCAATGTGAATAGGCGTTTCAGCCGTCATCGCAATTTGATTTTCAATATCGGAAAAACCCGAATAACCTTCATAAATGATTTGACCGTGTTGTGCAACCAGAAATCCGCCGCTTACTTTATTATGAAGCCAAAAATCCTGATAGAATTTGTCTAGAAAACTATATTTATTGGCTTTGTCAACAATATTGATTTTTTTGAATTTGTACTCCTTTGCCCAATTCAGAGAATCGAATTTGGGTAACGTATCATTTTCATTTTGAGAGTCGGTAACTGGGTTATTTTCAGAATTTTTACAATTTGTCAAACTGATAAATGCTAAAAGAATAATAATCCAATTCCCTAATTTCATATCTTTATAGTTGTGTTGTGTGGTCGTTTGCGAGCCAAATTACTGCAAAACCTAAAAACAAAACAAATAATTAACTTTTTGCTAAGATATATTTTTTGAATTCCGTGAAGCTCTTTCACTGAGAATAATTCCACCTGCCATCGCCACATTCAAACTTTCCGTTTGTTGGTTTTTACCAAATCGGGGAATGGTTATTTTTTCAGTGATGAAAGGAACTAATTCATCTGAAATCCCATTGGCTTCATTGCCTAAAATCATCGCTGCTTTTTGTGGAAATTCGGATTGATAGATATTTTTCCCTTCCATAAGAGTTCCCATTATGGGATAATTGTAGCTGGTGAAAAATTCTTTTAAATCCATATAGTTTATTTGAACTCTAAGAAATGAGCCCATGGTCGCCTGAATTACTTTTGGATTATAAACATCAACCGTTTCGGACGAACATACAATCTGTTCAATTCCAAACCAATCTGCCATGCGAATGATCGTTCCCAGATTTCCGGGATCACGTATATCGTCCAGCACGAGAATGAATCCTTCTGTCAAAATAGGCTTTTCATCAGGGATTTCACATAAAGCCAGTGCCGTATTGGGACTCACCAATTGACTTATTTTTTTCAAATCTTTTTCAGAAATCAATTCCAATTTCTTTTCAGGAACATTGGAAATCAATTCGGTAGTAAAGATTTTATGGATCTCAAGCGGACTTGTAAGTGCTTCGTTTATGATTTTAACACCCTCAACGATAAACTTGTTGTATTTTTGCCTAAATTTTTTTTTGACCAGAGAATTGATTAGTTTGGTGTCATTATTTGTAAGCATCTGAAATGAAATATCTAAATGCAAAGATAGTATTATTCGTTATTCTCCTATTGATTACCTATAGTTGTAGTGTTACGAAAAAAATTCCTGAAGGACAACACTTGCTTACTAAAAATGAATTTGAATTTGACGGAAAGGAAAAACCTTTTAAAGCAAACCTTCCTGAATATGTAAAGCAGCGTCCAAATGGCGGAGCGCTTTTCGGGTTATTTCCCTTAAAGTTATTGTTGTATAACTCGATTCCTGCGAAATTCGATACTACTTTTATTGAATATTATGATTTGACCAAAAAGCGGCGTACACAACGTTCTTTAGACAGTTTACTCACCAAAAATGGATTAGGTGAATATGCCGGAAATTCACTTTGGTTAAAAAGATTTCGATTTAATCAAGGAGAGCCACCCGTAATAATCGATACTACCATGTCTAATTTTTCGGAAGAAAATTTGGAGAATTATTATTTTGACCGTGGATATTTTGATGCGGTGGTTAAATCCAATCATGATCTGGACAGCACTTCCAAAAAAGGAAAAGTTATTTATGAAATTCAGCCGGGCGAAAAATCATTGATCGAATCCTATAAATATTCCATAAAAGACTCAATTCTGCGAAAACATTACGAAATACTTTTGTTGAGTGGCTCTGAAATTAAGGTAGGCGAGCGATATGATATGGACAATTTTATGAAAGAAAGAGATAAAATTGTGGAATATCTTCGAAACCGAGGTTACTGGAAATTTAACGAAGACGGGCAAGCGATTGAGTTTACAGCGGACACAACACTGAGTGATAAACAATTGGATATTACACTTTTAATTCCTTCGGAAAAAAATGACTCAATTAAAGCAAAAGAGAAATTTGCAAAATATCGATATGGAACCATTCATATTTATCCGGATTCTAACCCAAATGAAACATTTGTTTCTTTTGATACGATTTATGACGGATACCATCTTCACTATAAAAATCCGAAAATGAAATACCGTCCTAAGTTTTTTACGGATGCGATTGTATTGCGTGATTCGGCTTTATATCGTCAGATAGCAGAAAACCAAACCAAACGGAATATCACCAAACGAGAAGGGATTACGATGACATCGTTTCAAACTAAAGCCGATTCAACTATGTTTATCAGAAACGATAGTGTCCTAAATGTAAAGATGTGGTTCCAACCCAAAAAGAAATACGATATTTTTTATGGAGCCGAACTTTCCTGGTCGGAATTTATGAATTTCGGGGTCACGCCGCGCGTTTCGTTGGTAGCCCGAAATCTTTTTCGCGGAGGCGAAAATTTAGAAACTACGGTGCGAGGAACACTTGGAAATGTAAACAAGAAATTTTCGGAAGAAGGAAGTTTTTTCAACGCATTTGAAATGGCATTCCAGACCAAACTCGGTTTTCCATATCTATTGTTTCCTTTAAATACCGATAATGTTTTCCCAAAACGATTTTATAAACAGACGGATTTTCGAATAGGCGCTTCTGTCCAGCGGAACATTGGTTTGGGAAGGGTTACATATTCGACAGGATTGGATTACAATATTTCTTTCCGAGATACTCATTCGCATATGTTTAGTGTTTTGAATACGGAATTCGTAAATAATTTACAGAAAGAGAATTACTTCAACGTATTTGAAGGAGATAAAAATATTAAAAACAATTTTTTTGATAAGTATTATTTCATGTATAATCCCGGAGCTGCTATAGGAAATTTTAATGGTGAGTTATCAGATCCGCAAGTGATTGATATGATTTATGACGATGAAGATTTTTTAAACTCTTTGGATGAAAATGGTTTGGAAGCATTGTCAATCTTTCAAAACATGGATTTCAGAAGAAGAACCATCACACAAGATGTTTTGATTACGTCTCTTATCTATCAATATACAATGAATCAAGGCGAACGCCGGAATGTCAAAAATCCTTGGTTTTTCAGAGGAAGGGTAGAATTAGCAGGAAATGTTTTGAACTTATTAGATAAAGCTTTTGGATTTTATAAAACCGAAACTTTACAAGGACGTGAATCCGGTATGGTATTTAATGTTCCTTATTCACAATTTGTGAAATTAGATTTGGATGTGCGGAAATATTTTAATTTTGGAACAAATTCAACGTTGGCAACGCGAGCTTATTTTGGTATTATTCAACCCTATGGAAATACCGATTTTATTCCCTTTGTAAGAAGTTATACAGCAGGCGGAGCCAATGATGTGAGAGGTTGGACTGCTGCGACACTGGGGCCTGCTGATTTTCCACGTTACGCAGGAGGTGATGATGTTTTTGCTATCGAACGCCTGAAATTATTGTTCAACGTGGAATATCGATTTAAAATGACCGGAATATTCAACGGTGCATTTTTTATAGATGCAGGAAATATTTGGGGAACTGACAAGAACAATCCATTGACATTGTTTCAATTCAATGATTTTTACAAAGAGTTTGGAATTGGTTCCGGATTGGGCTTACGTCTGGATTTGACTTATTTAATTATACGCCTGGATTTTGCTTATAAAATTCATGACCCAAGTTATCCGTTGGGAGAAAGATGGCAATTTGATAATTTGAATTTATTAAAGCCACGTCTTGCATTTGGAATTAATTATCCATTTTAAAATTTTAAGATAAGTTCTCTATATTTGTGAGATGTTTATGCACCAAAAATTAAAACTATGAGTAGAAAATTCCCTGCCGGGGTAGCAACCGGTTCGTTAGTAAAAGAAATCATTCAGGACGCAAAAGCTAATAAGTATGCACTTCCTGCCTGTAATGTCATTGGATCAAGTTCTGTCAATGCAGCGATGGAAGCAGCCGTTCAGGTAAATTCGCCTTTGATCATCCAGTTTTCAAATGGAGGAGCTGCATTCAACGCCGGAAAAACATTAAAAGGTGAAAACCAGTTGGCGGCAGTAAAAGGTTCCATTGCAGGAGCTTTGCATATTCATACCTTAGCAGAAGCTTATGGTGCTACTATCATTTTGCATACAGATCACTGTGCCAAAAATTTATTGCCATGGATCGATGGTGTGATGGATGCTAACGAAGATTTTTACCATAAAACCGGAAAGACTTTATTCAGTTCCCATATGTTAGATCTTTCGGAAGAACCGTTGGAAGAAAACATGGAAATTTCGAAGAAATATTTAGAAAGAATGTCCCAAATCGGGATGACACTTGAAATCGAATTGGGAATTACAGGAGGAGAAGAAGATGGAGTGGATAACAGCGGAGTAGACAATTCGTTGCTTTACACTCAGCCGGAAGAAGTCGCTTATGTTTATGAACAATTGAAAAGTGTGAGTGATAATTTTTGGGTTGCTGCAGCATTTGGAAATGTTCATGGCGTTTATAAACCTGGAAATGTAGTTTTGACTCCGAAAATTTTAGATAATTCTCAGAAATTTATCGAAGAAAAATATGGAACTGATAAAAATCCGGTTGATTTTGTATTTCACGGTGGTTCCGGTTCTACATTGGAAGAAATTCGCGAAGCAATCGGTTACGGTGTCATCAAAATGAACATTGATACGGATTTGCAGTATGCTTATATGGAAGGCGTTCGCAAATATTTTGATGCGAAAAAAGACTATTTGCAGGGACAAATCGGAAATCCGGATGGAGACGATAAACCAAACAAGAAAATTTATGACCCGCGTGTTTGGATAAGAGAAGGAGAAGTTTCTTTTAAAGACAGATTGGTTCAGGCGTGTGAAGATTTAAATAATATCGGACGTCTTGGATAATTTAGAAAATATATACGATAACCCAAACGAGGAAAAGAAAAAAATGGCGTGGTTTAGAAGAACAAAAAAAAATATAACAACTGAGCATAAAAAAGATGTTCCTCAAGGTCTTTGGTATAAATCACCAAGCGGAAAAATCATAGATACTGAGGAGTTGAAATCTAATATGTATGTAAGCCCTGATGATGATTTTCATGTACAAATCGGAAGTCAGGAGTATTTTGAAATCTTATTTGATGATTCCCAATTCAAAGAATTGGATGCCAAAGTTGAAAGTAAGGATCCGCTCAACTGGAGTGATACCCAGAAATACAAAGACCGTTTGAAGGATGTCAAAAAGAAAACGGGTCTGACAGATGCTATCCGAAATGCTACTGGGAAAATGAATGATCGTGAAGTGGTCATAAGTGCAATGGATTTTAAATTCATTGGCGGTTCCTTAGGATCTGCGATGGGGGAGAAAATTGTTCGTGCGATTGATTATGCATTGAAAAACAATCTTCCGTTTATTTTAATTACCCAATCGGGTGGTGCAAGGATGATGGAAGCGGCGATTTCATTGATGCAATTAGCAAAAGTAGAAGCAAAGCTGACCCAACTTTCCGATGCAAAAATTCCATATATCACATTACTTACCAATCCAACCTATGGTGGAATTACGGCTTCGTTTGGTTCGGTAGGAGATTTGGTTTTGGCGGAGCCGGGTGCCCTGATTGGTTTTGCGGGACCGAGAGTCATTAAAGAAACCATTGGTAGAGATTTGCCGGAAGGGTTTCAAACTTCTGAATTTTTGCTT
>CALLXZ010000228.1 GCA_937875605.1 uncultured Moheibacter sp. | reverse complement strand
AAGCATCTGCCGCAAACACAATCAAGCCGGCGCGGTCGCCGCCCAAACTATTTACTGATTCGGAAATGATTTTTTTTGCCCGCTCCAAACGGCTGGGAACTACATCTTCGGCATTCATGCTATTTGACAAATCCAGCGCATAGATGATATCAATTCCTTCGCGTTTTATTTTAACTTCCTCCTCACCATACAGCGGATCCATCAGCGACAAAACGGCCATCAGAATTCCCGTTGCAAGAAACAATATCTTTAAACCGTAATTAGACTGAGAATCGGAGGGAAATAATTTTGGGATGAGGTGAGAATCGGCAAATTTTTCACGGGTTTTTATTCGCCAATTATACACATAAACCGCCAGACCAATGAAAATCGGTATAAAAAGGAGCCAAATACTATTTTCCGGTTGTGCCCAGTTCATCAGGTCAGTTCTTTAAAAATGGTTTTGCGTAAAATGATTTCGAAAAATAATAAAATCAATGCCCATGTCAAATATTTTCCGAATAATTCGGTGTAATTATAATATTTTATTTCGTTTATTTCGGTTTTTTCCAATTGGTCAATCTGATTATAAATTTCTTCCAAAGATTCATTGTCAGTCGCGCGAAAATATTCGCCTCCGGTTTGACTTGCAATGTTTCTCAAAAGCGGCTCATCGATTTCCACTTGCTCCATTGTAAAAATCAATTCTCCCGTAAAAGGATCCTGCTGGGTTGGAAAGGGTGCGCGACCATTGGTTCCAACACCGATTGTGTATACTTTAATGTGTTTATTTACAGCGATTTGCGTAGCGTCCATTGGCGAAACATAGAGTAAATCATTTCGGTAATCAATGGATTCGACACCATCTGTAATCAAAATGATGATTTTACTTTCCGCCTTGCTGTCGGTCAAATGGTTAATAGCGGTTGCCAAGCCCACTCCGATGGCGGTTCCGTCTTCCAATTCTCGGGTTTGAAGTTTTCGGATTTCCTGAATTAAAACTCGATGATCGGTCGTCAAAGGGACTTTTGCAATGGCTTCTCCCGAATAAGCCACCAAACCAATCCGGTCACTCGGGCGGTCTTTGGAGAAATTTTCTGCCACTTCTTTCAGCGCTTCCAAACGGTCGGGCTTTAAATCTCTAGCAAGCATACTGAGCGAAGTATCCACTACCATCAAAATATCGACTCCTTTATCAGACTTTACGGTGGAAGACATTTCCACAATTTGCGGACGAGCCAGAGCAAAGATGATGAGCGCAATTGCAAAAAGCCGCAAAACATAAAGGATAGGTTTTAACCGGGCCAGAAATGTGCCGGCATCTTCAAAAGGTTTCAGTGATGAAATTTTTACGGCAGCATCCGGCTTTTTCTTTTTGACCCGAAAATAAATCAACAACGGAATCAAAAGAAGCAGTAAAAGCAGCCATGGATTTTGAAACTCAAAATTTCCCATCATGTAATTTTTCGGTATTTTTCATTGGGCTTCAACTCTAAATGTGGTTCTTCTTCTATTTCCAGTGGTTTGATTCTTTCTACCAGATTTTCCACCCATTTTCGGTGACGGGCATTTTGTGTTTCGTCCGGAATAGCTTTTGCAAATTTTACCAAATCGGATTCGTATAAAAATTCTTTCAGTTGATCTACTTCTGTTTTTTCCAGATGTGTGGTTTTTTGGAAATAATCCACCAAATCATCCGACAACAATTCCAAAGAAGAAAAATGATAGACTTTCCCTAAATATCTTCTTAAAACAAAAGAAAGTTCGGAGTAGTATGGATTGACTTGTCCTTTTGTCAAATAATTCTTTTTGTCCAATGTTTTCAAAGCGTCTTTTGCTTCATCATAAGGCGTTTTAGGCGTTTTCGCCAAAATATCTTTTCGTTTTTTATCGCGTAAAAATAAAATTGCTACAATCAGCAAGGCAAAAAATACAAGAGCACCGATCAGGAAATAAAGCCAGTATTTGTCCCAATAATCTTTCCAGGTATATTCCTCTTCCATGATAGGTTTAATCGGGAATCCGGCAAGATTAGCCGAATCGATTTTCACCTCGTCTACTTTTATTTGGAAAGATTGCGAAAGCAAGGTGTCTTCATTGACTACAACGGGAAGCGAACGAATGAGGAATTCGCCCGGATCAAAACTCGTAAGTGTCATACGTTGAACAAGACTTTTCTTCTCTCCGTTTAAAACCGTATCAATTTTCTGATCGAGAATTTCAATGTGAAAACTAAGTGTATCCTGTAATTCAGGTAATTTAACATTGGTTTTCGAGTGTAAAGGAACAGTTAAAGTAAAATGAATCGGTTCACCGATTTTGATATGGGTCGTATCTATTTTAGTATCAATTTGACTAAAGGAAAAAATCGAAATAAGGCAAAAGAAAATAGACAATGAGATTCTCCGATCTGAATGACAAACATCTAACGTACAACATCTAACATCCAAAAATCCCATCATTTTAAAGAATGTTTTTTAAAATAATTCAACAAAGGTTTGATGTAATCTTCGTCGGCACGGATGGTTAAATTTCCGGCGCCTGCGAGATTAAATTGCTGGGCGAATTCATACGTCAATCGTGCATAATAATCTTTGTATTGTTTTCGAACGGCTGCGGACGAAGTATTGACAAATTTTCGTTCGCCGGTTTCATTGTCCACCAATTGAACAATTCCCACATCAGGCATTTCCGACTCTTTTTCGTCGAAAACCCGTATTCCGGTGATGTCATGCTTTTTAGCAGCAATTTTCAGGTTTTTCAAATACGAACTTTCGTCCATAAAATCAGAAAGAATGAAAACATTTGCTTTTCGTTTAAAACTATCCATCAGAAAACGAAGCGCATCTGACAAATTATTTTGACGATTTTCAGGTTCATAATTGACCAATTCACGGATGATTCTCAGCACATGTTTTTTTCCTTTTTTGGGCGGAATAAACAATTCGATTTCCTCTGAAAAAAGAATCAAACCTACCTTATCATTGTATGTTATAGCCGAAATGGCAAGCGTTGCGCAAATCTCGGCGATGGTATCAGATTTGAATTGTTTTCGCGTTCCGAAATCACCGGAACCGCTGACATCTACCATCAAAATCATGGTCAATTCCCTTTCTTCTTCAAAAACTTTTACATAAGGCTCGTTGAAATGCGCTGTTTTATTCCAATCGATGTTTCGGACATCATCACCATACTGATAAGGACGAATTTCAGAAAAAATCATACCACGCCCTTTGAACGAACTTTGGTATTCGCCCATAAACAGATTATTGGCTTTTCGCCGGCTTTTCAGCTCAATCCGTTTGACTTTTTTGATGATTTCTTTGGTGTCCAAATTTGGTTTCAAGTTTCAAGTTAATTACGTTTTGCGAAATTCGAAAAGCGTAATTCGTTTACGGAATAGGAACGGCGTTCAGGATTTCGTCGATGATTTTATCGGCTGAAATATTTTCAGCTTCCGCTTCATAACTCAATCCGATTCGGTGACGCAAAACTTCTTTGCTCATTGCCCGCACATCTTCCGGAATCACATAAGCCCTTCTTCGTAAAAAGGCGTAAACACGAGCGGCTAAAGCCAAATTGATACTTCCTCTCGGAGACGCACCAAACGAAATAAGCGGACTTAGTTTGGACAAATTATAATCTTGCGGAAATCTTGTAGCCGAAATAATATCCAGAATGTATCGCTCAATTTTCTCGTCCATATAGACTTTTTTCACAACTTCTCTGGCGCGGAGAATTTCCTGAAGATCAATTACTTTTTCAATTTTCGGAAAACTATCGTCTATACTGTTTCTAAGAACCAATTTTTCAGATTCACGATTGGGATAAGTAATGATGGTTTTCAACATAAAACGATCTACTTGTGCTTCGGGAAGTGGATAGGTTCCTTCTTGTTCAACAGGATTTTGAGTAGCCAAAACCAAAAAGGGATTCTCTAAACGATGCGTATCATCACCAATGGTCACCTGTTTTTCCTGCATGGCTTCCAAAAGAGCAGATTGCACTTTTGCAGGTGAACGATTGATTTCGTCTGCCAATACGAAATTGGCGAAAATCGGACCTTTTTTTATTTTGAAATCGTTTTCTTTGATGTTGTAAATCAGTGTTCCCACTACGTCAGCAGGCAATAAATCGGGCGTGAACTGAATGCGGGAAAAAGAACCGCTGACTGCCTCAGCTAAAGTTTTGATGGCTAAGGTTTTTGCCAGTCCGGGAACTCCTTCCAGCAAAACATGACCGTTTGAAAGTAAGCCGATCAGCAAACTTTCCACCATCTTTTCCTGTCCAATTATTTTTTTGTTGATTTCGTTCGAAAGCCTATAAATGGATTGACTTTCTCTTTCTATTTCTTCACTGACTTGCCGAATGTCAATTGAGGTCAGATCGTTTTGCATCTTGTTTAAATTAAGCACGCTAAGTTGCGGATTTTGTCTATTTCTTTGCGCTAATTTAATGATAGAATTATGTTAAAGTTTGTTAAGACAAAATTTAATTGAGAATTTGGCTTTTTTTGTTCTTTCAGAAAGAATTAGTTGAGAATTTATAGTATTTGGATTGAAGAAGCGGTGGATAAAAAAAATTAGTATAAACAATTGTAAATGAAACAATTAATAAATTGAATAAAATAAGAATTAAAGAGGTTTTAATAAAAACGAAAAAAATTTAACCCGTTGAATTCCTATATTTGTGTTGATTTAAATAATCGCTGGGGTTGAAAGTAATCTTGTTTTATATAGTTTTAAGCTGGGGTTTCGTTTGTTTGGCACAACAAACGGAGTCGGAAAAGCTATTGGAACAAGCCGAAAAACTGGTTTATTCGGATCCTGCAGAGGCTAAACGTATTTCGGAACACAATCTGAAAATTAGTACCAATGAGAAAGAAATAATGAAATCCTATTATATCCAAGCTCTTTCTTTTTACATCATGGGCGAATACAGTAAATCACTGGAAAGTGCATTTATGAGTAAAAAGAAGGCAGCCGATTTAGGAAATGATGAATGGAAAATAAAAAGTAATGACCTAATAAACAGGACTTTAAATTTCTTACAACTTCATGTTCCCAATCAAAATTTTGTAGAAAAGATAAAAGATTCAGAACCTGAATTTCAAGCGGAAGATTTATTTCAGAAGGCCAATTTGAGTTTGCTTCGGAATCATTCAGATTCTGCAATTTATTATATGAATGAAGCTAAATCCGTGATTGATTTGAAGGAATCAGCTTGGGCAAATGCACTTTATTTAAAGCTAAAGGGAGATGTTTTTTTCAAAGAACTAAAATTGGATTCGGCGGTTGCGAATTATCAAAGTTCGACTTTGATTGCCCAAAAAATCAACAATCCGTTTCTTTTGTACGATTTGAACCAGAAACTGGCGAATGCTTATCTGGCGCTGGACAATATTTCCAAATTTCAGGAACACAATCAGTTGTTGCAAAAACTTAGTAATGAGACGTTTAAGTTGGAAAATGATGCTTCCAATTCTGCACACATGCTTATCAGCAAAGATTTGGATGATAAATATTTGAAATTGAAAAACGGCTATAAGTTTGGTTTAATGTCAGTTGTTATTTTGCTGGTTTTAGCGATTTTCATTAAAATTATTTTTTATATCCGAAACCGAAATAAACTGAAAATGTATAGGAATATGCTGGAATATCTGCATCGTCAGAAATTGCCGGAGCCGAATCTAAATACAACAACAGAAGAAAAGCAGGAAGCGCCAAAATCGCCGATGATTTTGAAGGAAAGTGAAAATCAAATTCTCGCCGATCTTGAGAAATTTGAGGCAGGTAAAAAATTCACACACAAAGATATGTCGCTTGGGATGTTGGCTGCGCAGTTGAATACCAACACGAAATATCTTTCGGAAGTCATCAACCGACAGAAACAAAAAAACTTTAATTCGTATATAAATGAACTACGGATTAACTACATCACGGAAAAAATCAAATCGGATCCCAATTATTTGAATTATAAAGTAAGTTATCTGGCGGAGGAATGCGGTTTTTCATCGCACAGTACTTTTACGACGGTTTTCAAATCCATCGTGGGTGTTTCTCCGATTATGTTTGTGGAATTTGTAAAAGATGAATTGAAAAGAGAAAAATCAGAACCCGCTTTGAATGAATAGAACGTTGAAATATCGCTTTTGTCTTTACTTGTTTTTAACATTTTTTATTTTACAAAACACTTATGGTCAGAAAGATGAAGACAGTTTGCTTAATGCGGCTGTGATGAATATTTATGACCATCCAGATCATGCCATCCAGATCGGAAAAGAATTGCTGAAAGAATACAAATCTAACCCGGAGAAGCAGATTAATGTCCTTTTACTAATGTCAAATGCTTATGCATCTAAAAGAGATTATGAAAAATCATTGGATTACGCACTTCAGACTAAAGAAATCAATAAGTCATTGAACAACCAATTATTACAACTTCAGATTTTGAATAAAATTGCGGCACAATATCATCAGTTGGGTGTAAATGATCAGGCGCTTCAGGTTTTGGACGAAGCAGATTTGATTGTCAAAACCTATCCGAAACAAGACTCTATTTATTTTATAATGGGAAATAATTTTGCGCTTCGCGGATTCATTTACCGGGATCAGTTAAGTTGTGATATAGCCATTGACTATCTCAACAAAGCGTATGAAAGTTTTCTGAAAGTTCCGCAGAATGTCAGAAGTTGGGCAAACAGAAGCGTAACCAGCTATAACAAAGGAAATTGTTTTATTTCGTTGAATAAATTGGATTCGGCAAAAATCAGTTTTTTCGACGCAAAATCATTAGCAGAAAAAGCCAAAGCCAATAGCTTACAAGCCTTTTCCTTAAAAGGTCTGGCTGAGGTTTATACGTTGGAAGGTCGATATGAAGAAGCTTTGGAAGAATTGCAAAACGCAAATGTTTTGGCAGAAAATGTGGGCGACCTGGTTTTAAACCGAGGAATTTATAAAGGGATGGCAGATAACTATTTAGCATTGAAAGACTGGGAAAACTATGCAGTTTACGATGAGAAATTTGAAACGACCCGTCAACAAACGAAAATAAACGAACGAAAAACCATTAACAACTTACTTAAAAACTATTCATCTGAAATTGATACCAAAGAGACCGAAACCCAAAGGAAAATGGGATTAGGTATTTTGATCGGAACGATATTATTTTTATTCGTTTTGGGATTAATTATCTGGGGAGAAATTTCTTTTCAGAAGACTTTAAAGCAATTGAAATTCCAAATTAAGTTTTAACCTGAAGAAATTCTCTTTTTTAATTTTTTAAAATTAATTCGCTGAAAATCAAATATTTATTTTTGTTTTAGGATTGTGGAATTCATGAAAATCAAAAGACAAATCGGCGAAATGATTCTTTTTTTTGGTCCATAAAAGATACTTTTGTGATAAATTAAATACAGCTATGATGAAAAATATTTATCAACTAAAATTACAGTCTGTTTTCATATGGATGGCGGCACTTTTGGGGGGTGTGACATTTGGGCAGGTTTATGAACTATCTACCAATGATTTATTATACGCTTCTGGAGTGTCGGATAATGGCGTTGTTGTTCTCTCTTCAAATGCAGCCAACTTTATGTGGACGGAGTCAGGTGGACTAACGACCATTAGCACTATATCCAATGGATATGATAATGCAGGAAATCCGGCTATTTCCAATGACGGAACCAAAATAAGTGGAACAGTTACCAATCCGGATACAAATTTGAACGGAATGGGGCTTTATGATGTTGTTGCCGGAACCTGGACTTATTTAGATGGAATAGGAGGAGACATGGATGGAAGCACAGCTTCTGCTTGGAGTATTTCCGGAGATGGTTCTACGGTAGTCGGATTGGGTTGGTTGCCGCCGGGTTCCGGTGGAAATGCACACGCAGTCAAATGGACACAAGCGGATGGGACTATTGATATGGGAAGTACTGTAGCGGGAAGTAGCTCAAGAGCTAATAGCGTAAATCATGATGGTTCTGTCATTGTGGGATGGCAAGATGCAGAAAACGGAAGTAGAGAAGCTGCTATTTGGAGAAATGGTGTTCAGTCATTAATTACAGATGCTGATGGAAATGCAGTCTCTGAGGCGGGTGCGGTTTCCGGAGACGGAAATTGGGTAATTGGTGGAGGAATGGAAGCTTGGAGATGGAGCGAATCAACGGGTTTACAGTCAATTTCCCACCCCGATGCAGGAATGTGGTTTACAGGAGCAGCAACGGCAATTTCTGCTGATGGAAGTGTCATAGTGGGTTATTATAGACCTTGGCCAGGGGCTCCATTTGGTGGAGAGGGTTTTATTTGGACGGAAGAAACAGGACGAGTAGAGCTGAACGAATATGTTTCAAATTTAGGAATAGATGATTTGGGTATTACTTTCGCTCTTCCATTGGGTATTTCGGCAGATGGAACTATGATTGTAGGAACGGGATTAAATGCAACAGGAGATGCTTCTGTCGCTTTTCTGATTAAATTATCGGGAGATTTAAATGTATCAGATCTTGAAAGTTCTTCGCTCACTTATTATCCAAATCCGGTAAAAGATATTTTGAATATTTCTTCTAAAAAGTCCATTCAGAACGTATCGGTTTATAATATGGCGGGTCAGCAAGTATCCAACAACTTAGAAGTTAGCGGAAATCAAGTTAACGTAAGCAGTTTACCGAGCGGAGTATATGTATTCAGGGTAAAATTGGAAGGAAACCAAGTGGAAACATTTAAAATTGTAAAGAAATAATACACAAGAAGTTAGGTTAAGTTTAGTTAAGGATAGACGTCAAATTTATTTGGCGTCTTTTTTATGTTTACTAATTCCATAAATCAATTAAAGCCAAGTTTATAAAACGGATTATAGTATAAAAAATGCCCCAATTTTCATGAGGCATTTAGTTTAAAATATTTTTATGGTTTCTTTATTTCACAACGCCCATATTATAGAGTGTAAACGCAAATTTATCTGCCGTTTCATTGATGATGGCTTCGGTTGATTTTCCGGCTCCGTGTCCGGCCTTGGTATCAATTCGGATCATCACCGGGTTTTTGCAACCTTGTTTGTCCTGTAATTCTGCCGCAAATTTATAGCTATGCGCAGGAACAACCCGATCATCATGATCGCCTGTCGTTACCATCGTTGCCGGATAGCAAATGCCTTTTTTCACATTATGAACCGGCGAATATCCTTTCAGGTAATCAAACATTTCTTTGTTATCATTTGCCGTTCCGTAATCATATGCCCAACCGGCTCCTGCGGTAAAAGTATGGTAGCGAAGCATATCCAAAACACCAACTGCCGGTAAAGCCACTTTGGCCACATCCGGCTGAATGGTCATGACAGCACCCACCAAAAGACCACCGTTTGAACCACCTGCAAGCGCTAAATAATCAGAAGAAGTATATTTTTCTTTTTTCAAATAATCAGCTGCCGCGATGAAATCTTTGAATACATTTAGTTTGTTCAATTGTCGTCCGCCATCATGCCAGACTTTTCCGTATTCACCGCCACCGCGAAGATTTGGAACGGCATAAATTCCTCCGTTATCCATCCAAACCGCATTGACAACACTAAATGAAGGTGTCAAACTGATGTTGAACCCGCCATATCCATATAAAATTGTTGGATTTTTTCCATCCAATTTGATTCCTTTTTTATACGAAATCATCATCGGCACTTTTGTTCCGTCATGTGAAGTGTAAAAAACTTGTTTGGACTCATAAAGATCCGGATTAAATTTTATAGCCGGTTTTTTGTACAAATTGGACTTTCCGCTTTCCACATCATAATCAAAAATGGTTCCCGGAGTTACATAATTACTGAAGTTATAGTAAATCTTTTTCTCTTCTTTTTTGCCGGAAAAACCGCTTGCAGAACCTTGTCCCGGAAGTTGGATGTCTCGGATTTTTTTCCCGGAATGATCAAATTGCTGCACCAAATCCAAAGCATCTTTCATATAATGTGCAAAAATATATCCTCCCGCCGTCGAAATATTGAGAACGTTATCGGTTTCCGGAATAACGTTTTTCCAGTTCTCCGGTTTTGGGTTTTTCACATTTACTTTCACCAATCGGTTGTTGGGAGCATTCAAATTCGTGATTAAATATAATTCATCACCCACATTATCCACAATGCTTGTTGAGGTATCAAAATTATCCAAAATCTGAATAATAGGTGCATTAGGTTTTGTCATATCCTGAATGTACAATTCGTTTCCGGAAGTGGAAACAGAGGCCGAAATGATCAAAAATCTTTCATCTTCCGTTAAACCGCCACCGACGTATCTTCTAGGCGTTTTGTCCCCTCCAAAAACCAAAACATCCTCTTTTTGAGGGGTATTGAGTTTATGGAAATACAATTTGTGTTTGTCGGTCATTTGTGAAAGCTCGCTTCCTTTTGGTTTATCATAACTTGAATAATAAAAACCATCATTTCCTTTCCAGGATATTCCGC
>CALLXZ010000227.1 GCA_937875605.1 uncultured Moheibacter sp. | reverse complement strand
CAAAGTTGGCTTCTGAAAAATTCTTAAAATTTCGGAGTGTAATGGATTTGAGAAACATCTTTCAAAATTACAATTTTTGACTGAGTTATCCGGACGAAAGGAAATAAAAAAAGGACAGCTAAACTGTCCTTTTTTCTATATAAAAACCAAATTATTATTCAGTAGTTGGATTTGGATTGAAGAAATTTTCAATATCAAAACCTAAAACGGCGGTAAATCCATTGCTTCCATCAAATGCCATATCGCTTAATCCGATGTTGTACGCAAATCCAAGATTCATTCTTCCGATTTCTGCTCCAATCATAGGAGAAACGCTTAATGATTTGTTTTCTCCATTGAAAAAATCCATACGGTAATTCGCTCCTAACCAAACGGCATTGTCTTCAAATTTTGCTTTTGCACGAAGATTTGCATCCAATCGACTGTCTTCATCAAAATTGGATCGATACGCAACCATTGGTTCGATTTCAAAATTGGAAGCTACATTTATGGTTTTCCCTAACATTCCATAATAGAAAATCGGACTTGGCTCATATTGATTCACAATCGGGTCGTTGTAACTCAACGGAATGTCCAAAACAGACAAACCTATCATCCATCCCTGATATGTCGCCGATGCACCAAAGTTGATGTAAGGAACAAAAACTCGATTTTCCATATCGCTGTAGATAGGATCATTTGGGTTTTCGGTGATTCCATTAAAATGCATTCCGGCAAAGCTTAAGGAAGTACCGAAAGAGAATTGGTTTTTCTGTTCGGGATTCTTTGTATTTTCTCCTCCAATAGGAATGTGATAAGCGGCAGAAATATTAAAGCTATTGGTTTTCGTATTACCGTTATGATCATTCAGGAAATAGACACCCAATCCGACGCGATCCACAATGTTGGCATGAGCGCTGGCAATCGTAGTAACAGGTCCGTTGGGCATATTGTCCCAATGTCTTCTGTGGGAAGCTTTGAAAACGATATCGTCAGTTGCTCCCGTAAAAGAAGGGTTAACAAGGAATTTATCCATAATGAAATATTGCTCATCAAACGGTAAGGTTGATTGTGCATACGCGCAAATGGAGAGAAAACTCATTGCAAGTGTTAAAATTATATTTTGTTTTTTCATCTTCGGAATTATATGATTCTTCTAAAAATTTCTTTATCTGAAATCCCGGAGGGAAAATGAATTCCCTCCGAAAATACATTATTGTTTCTCGCCTCGGCTTTTTACGGTTACATGTCCTGTAAACTGTCGTCCATCCGAGATATTGATTACGTACCAATAATCCTGCGTTGGCGCTTTTTGTCCGTTCATGAAGAATCCGTTCCAGATGACATGAGAATTTAGCACAGATTGGTAAACCAATCGTCCGTTTCTATCGTAAATGTTCACATTGGACTCCGGATAAATTTCCAGTCCAGGAATGTTCCAAGTATCGTTAATTCCGTCTCCATTTGGTGTAAACATCGTTGGGATGAAGAATACCGCAAATTGTTGTGAAGCGATACATCCTTCCGCAGATCGCACATAAATCGTATGAATTCCCGGTTGTAAGTAATTAAACTGATTGCTTGTCTGCCATACATATCCTGTCAATGAATATTCATAAGGTTGAACACCTCCTGTTGCTTCTACGATCACAGAGTTTGGCCCAACTGTCACACTTGAAATAACAGGTGTTTCGCCTGGTGTCACTACGACCGTATCGGTTCCGGAGCATCCTTCGTCTGTCATTACGGTAACACCGTAAGTTCCCGGTTCGGTAATCGTGATGGTCTGTGTAGTTGCTCCATCAATTACGGAATTATTTCGTGTCCATGTATACGTTACATTAGTAAATCCGGAGAAATCACCACTTGCTGTTAATTCAAATGCTCCGTCACACATAGAGAATCCATCTCCTAATTCTACTTGTAATCCACTTACTAAGATGTTTATTTCTGCGATAGAAAAACACCCGTTTTCATTTTCAATTCGAACGTAAATTACGGTTGTTCCCGTTGTATACGACGCCGGGTTGGAAATAAAAGTTGCATTTCCGTCTATGGCGTCTTGTTCGTCTTCGTAATATCGAATGGTATAATTGGCTGGATTAGCAATTACATCTATGTCGGTTAAATTAATGACTTCCGTTCCGTCACCTCCTAAATCACATGCAAAATAGTCTGCATTTTGAGCTCCGGAAACGCCTTCGCTTATGCTTAATGTAATTGTTATGATCTCCTCAACTTCACCAATCTGATTCTTAATTTGTG
>CALLXZ010000226.1 GCA_937875605.1 uncultured Moheibacter sp. | reverse complement strand
TATGGACAAATTCCAAATCGGTGACACCATTGCCGATGCTGAAAATCCGGAAGGAATGGCGAACATCAAAATTGATGAACCAACGATGAATATGTCATTTGGTATCAACAACTCTCCTTTCTTTGGTAAAGACGGGAAATTCGTAACCAGCCGTCACTTGATCGAAAGATTGGAAGCGGAATTGGAAAAAAATCTTGCTTTGAGAGTTGAGCCGACGGACGATTCAAACACTTATTTAGTTTACGGTCGTGGTATTATGCACTTGTCGGTTCTGATCGAAACAATGCGTCGTGAAGGTTATGAATTGACTGTTGGGCAACCACAGGTAATCATCAAAGAAATCGACGATGAAAAATGTGAGCCTTACGAAACTTTGGTTATCGATGTTCCTCAGGACTTCGCCAGTAAAGCGATTGATTTGGTTACACAACGTAAAGGTGACTTGTTGATCATGGAAGCAAAAGGTGAATCTCAGCATTTGGAATTTGATATTCCATCAAGAGGTTTGATCGGATTGCGTTCTCAGATGTTGACAGCAACTGCTGGTGAAGCCGTTATGGCACACCGTTTCAGCGAATACAAACCGTTGAAAGGTAAAATTCCGGGACGTCTTGCAGGTGTTTTGATCAGCAAGGATCAAGGTGTTTCGACTCCTTATTCTATCGATAAATTACAGGATAGAGGTAAATTTTTCATCTCTCCGGGTGAGGAAGTTTATGCAGGTATGATCATCGGTGAGCACTCTCGTGACAACGATTTGGTTGTAAACGTAATCGAGGCGAAAAAGTTGAACAACATCCGTGCGGCGGGTAAAGATGATTCAAACGCCATCGCTCCAAAAATCGATATGTCTTTGGAAGAATGTATGGAATACATCCAAGCTGGTGAATGCATCGAGGTGACACCAAACTTCATCCGTTTGAGAAAAATTCACTTGAAAGAAGAAGACAGAAAACGTCAGCAAAAAGTATTGGAAGGTTAATTTGATTTGAAAATCAATTAATTTGAAGATTTGAAATACAATCCTCACAGGTTTCTAAACTTGTGGGGATTTTCTTATTTTTTGGTAAAAATGGCACAAAAAAGAAAAGCGCAAATTCACTGAATTTGCGCTTTTTATTTTTTTATGTTTCCTGATGAATTATGGCGTAGGAATGTAAACTTGCTGATAAGCTCCTGGATTGAGTGTATTGTCTCCTGGTCTTGTAAAATCCATAATATCCTTAAAAGTATCGGGATCTAAATAGGTAGAATTTGCTGTTCCAACTACTTCAGATCCTTCTGATATCCTCAAATCATTTGTTCCAAAAGCGGGATTAACAAATAAAGGATCCTTATTTAAAGTATTGGAAGAGTCAATTCCTGTAATTTCATCCGGAAATTCTAATCGAATTACATTGTTTTTAAACTGATGATTAAATGCTCCACCGTTATTTTCAAATATAATGGCATTACTGGAACGTCCATAAAAAATACAATTATAAAATTTGGCATTTGTAAGTGGAGCATTTATTGGAGCATCAGAACTTCCAGTTGTATTTCCTAAATACAAACTGTAATTTCCTCCGGCACCCTGTCCTATGTTGTGATAATTTGCAAAGGTAGAATGAACGAATTTTACATCACCTCCTTCAATTGCCAATGCAGCTAAATCGCTATTGTTGATGACAATATTTGCACCTCGTATGTGAGAATTTGTACCTAACAAACCAATTCTTTCATTGTTGAATATTTTGGTATTATTTATTTCCAAATTGGCTTCTTTAATTTCCAAACCGATATTTCCTCCTTTTATGACAGCATAATTAATTACCGAAGTATTATTGTTTGGATTAATTTTAATTCCTTTCCAAGTAT
>CALLXZ010000225.1 GCA_937875605.1 uncultured Moheibacter sp. | reverse complement strand
CTTGCATTAATGGATTGAGAGAGAATGGTTTTGGAAGTATAAATGGTTTTAAGTACTTTCCCGTTGCTTGTAGAAACGGCTCGGAGGTAAACGGTGATTCTGTCCTGACGGTATTCTGTCGAACCACCAATTCCGAAATAGCGTGCACCTGCTCCTCCGGTCAGGATATTGGTATCATAGGAAATGACACCACCTTCTAACAAAATTCCGGCAAACAATAAAGGAGGAAGTTGTGAATTATTATTTCCATTTCCTGCGTATTCCTGACGAGTTGTGCGGATGATTTGTCTTTCATTTAAAAGGTTTCCGATGTTTTCTCTTTCGATTGGGACAAACCATTTACTGTCTTCCAAAGATTTTATAAGGATCGTGGTCAATCCCTGCGGAATGGCTGTGCTCCAGTTGGCTCCCATTTCGGAAGCTTTATATTGTCCGGTCTGATCCCGGAATTTGTACACACCTACAACCACCTGTTCTTTAGGTTGAGGTAATTTTTCGAAATCCTTTTGGGTGGGAGTGGATTCGCCTATGTAAGAGCGTTCTTCCACACCTCCGGGAGGAACCATCAGTACGCCACAGCTCTGAAGGGCAATGAAGATGGTTAAGTAAAGAATGTAAATGGGGGTTTTCATATGTATAAATTTTAAAGTATAATTTCTGTGTATTCGCCAGTTTGACTATCGATTATGCTGATGATAGAGCCTGAGCGTGTATCGTCAATGGTAATGACCAATCCTCCGATTTCATAAGTTCCCGGTTCGGTTCCTATTCCTGAACCTTCACCTGAAAATAATCCTCTGGTTAACTGATTGAGAATTTGTCGTTTCATGGAATCGGAAAAACCATCCAATGCACTGTTTTGAAAATTGGAATTGGTATCCTGATTATCAAACTGATTCTGAGCATTGGCTGAGGAAAGCAGCCAGGAATAGTTCAGATAACTTCCGCCAAAATTTGGGTTGACGGGTTCATAATTTAATTGCTGAGCTGAAAGTTTATTTCCTGCGAAAAGCAATATGAATAGTGTGAATATGATGGTAGATTTCATGGTTTGTAGAGATTTAATAATTGAATTCCTGTTTTAGATTTTCTTTTTCTTCAGCATATTTTGTCAGGTTTCGTAAGGTAATTCCCACTTGCTGTTTGAAATATTCTTCATTTGGATTGGAGAAGAATTCGTGAATGGTTTCCTGATCTGCTTTTACCTGAATGATGCTGGTTTGTCCTCTATGGGGTAGTTCTGAAATTAAGATGATGAAATTGAATTTTTTGGGATACTGGTTGTAAACGGAATAAAATTCGTCGTAAAAGTCTTTTCCAAATTTGGTTTTGGATTCGTCTACGACTAGTCCTTCCAACATGAGGGAAGTTTCTTCCACGACTTTTGTCGCTATTCCTTTTATTTCGATAGAATCTTTAGTTATCAATTCGTTATGTACTTCATCTCGTATGTACAAAGTGGCTTTTATATTTTGGTATTCGGATTGGTTCAATTGGGTTATGGAAAGTTTTTTAATTTCTCCGGGTTGGAGTGTGAATTTCCCATTTTGTTTGTTTATGGATAAATTATTTTTGTTGTCGGTTTTCTTAACAAGAAATAAATAATTGTATTCAAAAAATAAAGCGCTTCGATTTTGGATTGTCGGCAGAAGCGTTATGCTGTTTTCAGTTTGCTCGATTTCAATGTTTGCTTCGATCAAATTCTCATTTGATTCCTGAGCATTTGATTTGGTCAGAAAGAAAGGAAAGAATAGGATGAAATAAACAATTGTTTTCATGGGTAGTTTCTTATGATTACATTTCGGTTATCGCCTACGATATTGATGCTCATATTGTCCATAATCTGATTATTGCCATAGACTTCAACATAATTATTGGTTCCTTCTATATTTATGTTCAGATCAGAGGGTAGGATAGAGGTTTCTGTATAGTAAAATTGTTGATAATCTCCGTTTTGTGTGACGGAAATTTGTTTTGCATCTAAGACAGCTGTGTTTTGGTTTCCCAGTTGAATCACTTGCGTGTCATACATTCCGCCTGAATTATGTGAAATGTATTGCAATAAATCGCTTTCTGAAATTGATTGAGATTTAGCAGTAGCAAATAACAGTATTCCAATTAAAATAAATGCTGGTTTCATAACGGGTTATTTAAAAAGGAACTGTCCTATAAATTTACCTCCCCCATTTTCGGTAAACTTTAGGACAGCCCTATAAAACTTTTTTAATTCCTTGGGGGGAGAAAAAAGGAATCTTAGTTTGTTTGAGTCACAATCATTGAGTTGCTGTTTCCAACTTGAACTCCTAAATGAGAGTGGTCATCTCCGAATTGAGTGATGTAAGAGAAATTGTCATCACCCAATTGCAAATCTGTAGCGCTGTTTCCAGTTCCAACTTGCCATTGATCGATGTAGTTTCCATCACCCATTTGCCATGCGAAAGCATCGTTAGATGTTCCGTTTTGGTACTGGATCACTAAGTTACTGTCACCATCTTGTGCTGCATAAGCAGTGTTGAAGTCACCATACTGATCTTGATCCACTTCATTGAAATTACCTGATTGTTCAGAAGTTGCAGAGTTAAAAGACCCTTCTTGGTACTGGTTGGTGTAGTTAGCGATACCATCCTGAGTTGTGGAAGCGAAATTCCCATCACCGATTTGCATCTGCTCGTTTCCGTTTGCAATACCAAATTGATCAACGTAAGCCACGTTACCAATACCTAACTGAGTTGTAGAGTTTGTGTTTAACCAACCTTCTTGTTCTACATAAGCCTCGTTCAATGCTCCAACGCTTAACGTAACGTTCTCATTTGCCCAACCTACCTGAGTAGTTTCTGCATGGTTAGACAAACCTAATTGTACAATAAGATTTTCATTGTCCAATCCTGCCTGATCTACGATTGCAGAGTTGTCGATTCCTACTTGTAGCGTTACGTCATTGTTGCTTTGAGCGAAGGCTACTGTTCCTAGTGCAAGCGCTGCACTTAAAAATAAATTTTTCATGATATAAATAAATTTTAGATAGTATGGCAAAGCTATGCCCACCTCATCAGAATCATCTCATTGTTTTTTGTGATTTAAAAAAAATACTCATTTTCCGGTAGTGCTAAAAAAGTATTATAAAAAAAGGGGATTTTTCCTGTATCATGTAAAATATTTTATAGTAAATTAGCCAATGAATTATAAGATATGTTACTAATAATAATATGCGATTTGCCTATGATTATATGATTAAACTCCCCCTCTAAAACTCTCTCATACAAAAAACTAAAATTACCTATGGAAAAACCCATTTTCATTTACTT
Source organism: uncultured Moheibacter sp. (assembly GCA_937875605.1). Classification (GTDB taxonomy): domain Bacteria; phylum Bacteroidota; class Bacteroidia; order Flavobacteriales; family Weeksellaceae; genus Moheibacter. The sequence continues at coordinate 4,094 of CALLXZ010000225.1, read as the reverse complement.
GGCAGTAGATAATTCAATACTGCTGAAAGGATTTGAAGGATTGATTTTATCTTATTTAAAAAATGTAACTGTTAAAGCAGTAAATAGTCCGAAGGAACTTTTTGAAATTAATTTTGAAAAAAATCCTGAAATCCAGAAAATCCTGATTTATGATTCTTCAATCGAATTTGATCAATCTAACTTACTTCTTCACAATCTAATTCAGACCTATCCGTCTTTACGCACTCTGGTATTGGCAACTGAATTCAATCCAAAACAAATTAAGTTTTTGTTCAATGCAGGAATTTACGGTGTTATGAGCCCCGATATTTCAGCCGATGATTTTGAAGGAATGTTTAAGGACGTCGTACAAGGGAAAATTTGTTTGGCTCCTAAATTTCAAGAGCTTGTCATCAAACATTTTTGTCAAAAAGAAGAAATGTCGCAAGATTCCATTTTTGATAAGGCAAATTCATGCGAAGATTCTGAAAATAATTATGTAGAAGAATTATTTGGACTTACTAAACGAGAAAAAGAAATTCTCTGTTTGATTTGTAATGGAAAAAATACGAAAGAAATTTCGGAAGAACTTTTCATAAGCCTGCATACGGCAGAAACACATCGACGAAATTTACTTTATAAACTGGATGTTAAAAATACAGCCGAAATGGTCAAAGTGGCTGTTGTCAGCAGACTGGTAGCTGTCTAATAAATAAAAACCGGAGCTTAGCTCCGGTTTTTATATTTCTTTTCTAAGTCGCGCAACTGGAATGTTTAACTGTTCACGGTATTTAGCGATAGTTCTTCTTGCGATTGGATAACCTTTTTCTTTCAGGATTTCGGTCAATTTCTCATCTGTAAGTGGCTTTCTTTTATCCTCATCTGCGATGACATCCTGTAAAATCCTTTTGATCTCACGGGTTGAAACTTCTTCTCCTTCTTCATTGGTTAGACTTTCTGAAAACAGATCTTTGATCAGAAAAGTTCCGTAAGGAGTATTAACGTATTTACTGTTCGCTACACGGGAAACCGTAGAAATATCCATTGTTATCTGATCTGCGATATCCTTTAAAATCATGGGTTTGATTTTGGTTTCATCTCCGGTCAGAAAATATTCTTCCTGAAATTGCATGATAGCCTGCATGGTATAAAGAAGAGTGTTTCTACGTTGAGTCACGGCTTCTATAAACCATTTGGCAGCGTCTAATTTTTGCTTTACAAACAAAACCGCTTCTTTCTGTTCGGTCGATTTCTTCTCCGTGTGTTTATATGTATCCAGCATTTCTGCATAAGCATTTGAGACACGAAGTTCCGGAACGTTTCGGCCGTTTATCGTCAGTTCCAACTCACCGTCTACAATGCGAATGCTAAAGTCGGGCGTGATTTGTTCGACTTCTTTTGTATTTCCTGAAAAAGATTTGCCTGGTTTCGGGTTCAGTTTCTCAATTTCAGAAATGGCATTTTTTAATTTATCTTCCGTCACATCATGTTTAAGTACCAGACGTTTGTAATGCTTTTTGGTAAAAGCTTCAAATGATTTATTGATTAAATCAAGTGCCAATTGTGTGGTTTCAGTTTGAGGTGATTTGTTTTCCAATTGAATTTTCAAACATTCCTGCAAATCTCTGGCACCAACTCCGATCGGATCTAATTTTTGAATGTAATGAACCAATAAATGTTCCACTTCATTTTTATCAGTATAAATATTTTGTGTAAAAGCCAAATCATCTACTATTGCCTGTAGATCACGACGTATATAACCATCATCATCCATATTTCCGATGATGAACTCAGCAATTTGAAATTCTTCTTCATCCAGTCGGTACATGGAGAGCTGGCTTTCCAGATAATCAATGAAACTTATACCTTGTGCATAGGGAATGGCGCGGTCTTCATCGTCATCACTGTAATTATTAGTATAGGTTTTATAATTGGGAATTTCGTCATCACTTAAATATTCATCAATGTTTATGTCACTTGTATCAATTGATTTATCGTCCCCATAATCCTCATTTTCCCATTCGTCACCCTCATTTCCTCCATATTCATCCTCCCCAAAATCAGCACCTTCTTCCAAAGCAGGATTTTCTTCCATTTCTTGTTTAATCCGTTGCTCAAATGCAATAGTTGGTAATTGAACCAACTTCATCAACTGGATTTGTTGAGGAGAAAGCTTCTGTTGTAATTTTAGATTAAGTTCCTGCTTTAACATGGTCTAATTTAGTTAAAATTCTGCATTTTTTGGTGTTCTTGGGAAAGGAATGACATCGCGGATATTTCCCATTCCCGTAACAAATAATACCAATCTTTCCAATCCAAGCCCAAATCCGCTATGAGGAACTGTTCCAAATTTTCGAGTGTCACGGTACCACCATAATTCTTCTTTATCGATTCCGAATTGTTCTATTTTTTCATCTAGAATCTCCAAACGTTCTTCACGTTGCGATCCGCCCACTATTTCACCAATTCCAGGAAATAAAATATCCATTGCACGAACCGTTTTTCCATCTTCATTCATTCGCATATAAAACGCCTTGATATGAGCCGGATAATCAAACAAAATTACCGGAGTTTTAAAATGTTTTTCAACCAGATAACGTTCGTGTTCTGACTGCAAATCTGTCCCCCAACCCTCAATCGGATATTGGAATTTACCTTTTTGATGATGTTTTGATTTTTGAAGAATATCAATGGCTTCTGTATATGTTAATCGAATGAATTTGTTATTTAAAACATAATCCAGACGTTCCATTAAATTTAACTCCGAACGTTCATTTTGTGGTTTCTGCGTTTGTTCTTTATCAAATCTTTCCGCTAAAAATGACATATCATCAGGGCAAGTATCCAATGCATATTGAATTACATATTTCAACATATCTTCCGCCAAATCCATATTCATATCCAGATTGTAAAAAGCCATTTCGGGTTCTATCATCCAGAATTCTGCTAAATGTCGGGCAGTGTTGGAATTCTCTGCGCGGAAAGTCGGTCCAAATGTGTAAATTTTTCCCAATCCCATTGCCGCAACTTCACCTTCCAATTGTCCCGAAACTGTCAAGTTTGTATGTTTTCCAAAGAAATCCTGTGCAAAATCAACTTTACCTTCTTCATCTTTAGGCAATTCTTTTTCTAAATCGAAGTTCGTTACACTGAACATTTCACCGGCTCCTTCTGCGTCTGATCCGGTGATGATTGGGGTATTGATATAAACAAATCCATTTTCATTAAAATATTTATGGATTCCAAACATCAAACTATTTCGCACCCTCATAATGGCTGAAAAAGTATTGGTTCTGAAACGCAAATGCGCTTGTTCACGCAACTTTTCCAGACTGTGTTGTTTGGGTTGTAAAATGGTGGATTGTAATTCTTCCGGGTTGGCTTCGCCTAAAATTTCAATATTTTTAGCAATGACTTCAATTTCTTGCCCGGCTCCCTGACTTTCTACAACTTCACCCCTAACACTCAGAGAAGCGGCAGTAGATATTTTTTTCAAAATTTCCGGATCAAATTCTTCAAAATCCACAACCACCTGAATGTTTTTGATGGTGGATCCGTCGTTTAAAGCAATAAAACGGTTGCTTCTGAAAGACCGAACCCAACCTTGAATTTTGATTTCTTGTGAAACTGCTTCTTTACTTTTATCAAGTAATTCTTTTACCGTAAAATTTTTCATAAATTTCCTTAATGAATTACAAAAATAGTCATATTTAACAAAGGTTAAATTATAATAGGTATAATTTTTGATAGAAATTTCAACAAATAATTCCATGAAGTTTTTTATTCGTCAACTTCTTTAATTAAAATTAAATCATTTATTATATGAGAGTTATCTTTTTCTTGGCTACAAGTTTATTACTTGTGTTTTGTTCTGGGCAGAATGATAATTCTCAAAAACCAAATAAAACAAAAATGAATTCAAGTGCAAATTTGCAGAAAGCAACCTTTGGAGGAGGTTGTTTTTGGTGCGTAGAAGCGGTATTCGATATGCTGAACGGCGTGGAAAGCGTAACGTCAGGCTATGCGGGTGGAAATACTGAAAATCCAAATTATAAAGAAGTGAGTAAAGGTACAACTGGTCATGCTGAAGTAGTTCAGGTAGTTTTTAATCCTGA
>CALLXZ010000224.1 GCA_937875605.1 uncultured Moheibacter sp. | reverse complement strand
GTGGAAATATGAAAAATCGCATCACCTTGAAAAACAATTGCACCTTGATTTTCATTGATGATATAACCTGAAAGCGGAGCTAAAACGGGTTTTTCAACCCATCCATAAGGATCAGTAATCCAGGCAATCACTTGTCCTTCTTCTACAAAACTTTCTGTAGGTGCATTGCTGCGAAACAAACCGGAAAAATCGGCACGGATCCAAGTAGAATTCTCGATGTAAATCATCGGTTTCTGCGCCTCATCGGCTTCATAATGATCTTGAAGCATATCCAAATGTTTGAGGAAGCGTTTTGTTCCGTTTATACCCTCTTGAACCACACCTTGATTGATATCCAGTGACTTTCCTCCTTCATATAACAAATATTTGACTCCTGACCGATCACAGGATTCCCGAAATGATCCTTCTATGTTTTTGGAATAGAGAAGAAAAGGCGCATGAAAAGCTGAAGCTATCATTTCTAATTCAGGATTCCCATCTTCAATTCTTACTTGTGGCGCATTGAAACGGCTTCTTCCCCCGGCATGAAAATCAATGACATAATCGACCAGCGGAATAATATACTGCATTAAATTAAAAGCAAACTGACTCGCAAGTGAACCGTCTATGCTTCCCGGAAAAACACGATTGAGATCCCGACCATCGGGGAATTCACGGGATTGATTCACAAAACCAAATACATTGACCAGCGGAATACAGATAATCGTTCCCCGTTTAGGTTGGTTCATACCATACTGAATCATTTGACGTACAATTTCAATTCCATTAAATTCATCTCCGTGCAATCCGGCGGAAAACAATACGACCGGTCCTTTTTTATCAGAGTGAGAAACGATTACCGGGATTTTGAGTTCGGTCATCGTGTGCAGCTGTGCAATTTTCAGGTTAATAGTTTTGGTTCTGCCGGGTTTTATTTCTTTGTTTAGTATTTTGAAATTTTCGGTTTGAGTCATGGAGAAATTTTAAAAAATAAAAGTAGAAAAATACAATGTTATTTCGAATGAGATTTAGTAAAAAGTCGAAAATCTATTTCCAAATTATATTTTCATAATCTTTATACTTTAATTTCTAAAAATGTTTGTTAAACAATATAAAAATAAAATAAATTACAAAGCCATCAAAAGATGGCTTTGCTTCTAAAATTTGGTAACTTACTTTAAATCTGTTCAACTTTTAGGATTTCAATCTTTCTATCTCCTGCTGAAAATGGCCAATTGATAATATCTCCCTCCTTTCTTCCTACAATAGCAATAGCAATGTTTGACACAATGGAATACTTTCCTTTCTTCTTTTTTTCTTTATTAGAATCCACAAGAATGTAAGTTTCTACAGTATTTTGTGTATGATCCTTAAAGGTAACCTTTCGGTTAACAGTAACACGATCGGATGGCAAATTTTTTCGCAGTACCTGTTTCGCAGTTTTTAACTCCGAGTTTAACAATTCTTCCTCAGCATTCGAAACACGTTTCCTTCTTATCTGATCTTTTATTAAATCATAAATTCCAGTTGTTACAATTATATTTTCTGACATTATTTTACTTTTTTAGATTCAACCATATTTACATATTTGATTGACTCAATACCATGTAATTCCAAAATCGGAGAGAATCCATAGCCCTTGTTAATATGATAAATTAATTAAAAATTAGAAAATCCCTGTCTTGAGTCTGGACAGGGTCTATAAAATAAACTCTTTTGAATCCTGAAGGAAAATATCATCAAGTAAATATGAAAGCGACTCAAACAAAGTTGTTTGAAAATATTTCAGATATAAAAAACTCGCTATCATTTTTAAAATTTTGTTATGTAAGAATATCCATCTGTTAATAAAAAGGGGGGCTCGATTAAAGGAATTTTGAATTTCGAAGTGAATTTTAGTTGCAGAAAGCTAATTAAAATCCGGTGGCAGAAAGACAATTGACCTAAAATGACCCCCAAAAAAGAATAATAATGTAATATTATCCGATTTTTTAGTATTTCAAATATACAAAATAATTTCAAATCAAGCAGTTAAGCAAATTCCATTTATACTTGTTAAAGCTTTTCTTTGGTCAATGGAGAATTTTCTACAGGCTGATTACTGAATTCCAATTTATAAATCCTGAACATCCAAAAGGTAAGCGATAGTAAGATTGGTCCGAAAATAATTCCGATAAATCCAAAAATATTAACTCCTATGATTACCCCAAAAATTGTGATCAAAGGATGTACATCTGCCATTACTTTTTGGGTCCAGAAACGGAAAATATTGTCCGAAAGTCCTACGATGATCATGCTGTATGCAAACAATAAATAGGCATTTGTCGTTTCGCCGCTAGCCAGTAAATAGATACAAGCCGGAATATAAATAATCGCAGCTCCAACCACTGGAATCATCGCTCCAAAAATGGTGAGAATAAACCAGCTAAATGCACCATCCAAACCAAATATCAAATAACCAATGTACGCGACAATCGACTGAAGAAGCGCTACCAAAGGTACTCCAACGGCATTTGAAATAACCAAATCCCGCAAATCTTTGTTCAAAATGACGAGATTTTCTGTTTTCAAAGGAATATTATTATAAAACCAATTCTCCATCTTCCGATAATTCATCAGCATAAAATAGAGAATCAGATAGGCGATTGCTATTTGAAGAATACTGTTTATAGAAGTATTCAATATTTGCTGTACAATTTTTACGATCATAGATGAAACATCTCCCAAATTGATTTCTTTTAAAACATCAATCCCAAATTCATTGTGAATTTGATTCAGTCCCAATTCGATTTTACTTTGGATTTCGTCTTTACTATTAAGGGCATCGCTTACACGATCGGTCAACATATTGATCAGAAAATACAAAGGAGTGATAATCACCAATATACTCCCCAGCATCAAAAGAATAACGGATAGAGCTTTGTTCATTTTCCATCGATACATCATCCATCGTAAAGGATGAATCAATAAAACGTAAAGACAAAAAGCACCCAAAAATCCCGGAATGAAAGCTACCAGGTTATAAAAAACCAAAATAAATAAAGCCAACGCTATGAGGATAAAAAATACCTGACGAAGTATGCTGTTCGGAATATATTTTCTCAACATGAATTCTGATTTTATTCAAATTTAAAAGAATTTTAGATACCAAATTCTCAAAAAACCATATTTAATTTTAGCTAAGAGAGAATGACTTTGTTAAAACGATTTCTAACTTCTTTTACCTCGTAAAAATGAAGTATTTTTAACATTGCTTATTTCAAGGAATGGAACAGAGAGCGGTTAGGTTTTTTAGTGGTTTAATCTTATTGTTGATTTTTTATTCTCCGGTTTTTTCACAAATTGATGAAAAGGACGATTCTATTTCGCAGAATAAATCGAAAAACGAGAGATTTGGAGAATCATTGGATAATTATAGGAACAAAAGTGGGTTTAACAAATTCATCCATAGAGTATTTATCAAAAAACCAAGTACTAAAAAAGCTGATAAAACCACAGGGCGTTTTGGAGAAACTGTAATTGATTTTAAGGAATTTGACGGAAAAATTATCCGTAATATCAACATTACCACTTATGACCCTTTTGGTTATTCACTAACCGATTCTACAGAACAGCCTCAAACGTTTCTAGAAAAAGCCGGAAATACTTTACACGCCAAAACGAAAAAATACGTCATACGAAACTACATTTTACCTAAAGAAGGTGAAAAAGTGGATTCCCTCAAAATAATTGAATCCGAGCGTCTGATCCGTAGCGAACGATTTACACGAAGAGTTCAGATCAATTTAACTCCGGTGGGAACAGATAGTGTAGATCTGGAAGTTCGAACTTTGGATTCATGGTCCATCATCCCTAATGTTACGTATTCCGGCAGTCGCGCTGGTCTCCGTTTGAGGGATAGGAATTTCTTTGGATTGGGTCATGATTTTGATAATCGATATCGTCAGAATTTCGAAACGGGAGATTATCAGTTTCAGACACGCTACACTATCCCAAACATCCAACGGACTTTCATCCGGTTTAACATCGGCTATTTCAGCAACGAGGAAAATGAATATTCAAAAAGTGTTTCGCTGGAAAGGAGATTTTTTTCACCTCTAACCCGGTGGGCAGGAGGAGTTTATGTTGGACAACGTGCTTATCAGGATTCTATTCCCAATGTGGAAGGAATCATGGCACAAGATTTTAAATTTAATCTTCAGGATTATTGGGGAGCCGTTTCTTTTCAATTATTCAAAAAAGAAAATTCCACTGCAGAACGTTTGAACAACTTGATTTTATCCGGACGTTATTTTCAGGTAAATTATGTTCAAAGTCCTATTCCCGAAATTGATCCGGTTAATTTTTATGCTGACGAAAGTTTTTATCTCATGGGAATTGGTGTTTCGCGACGAGGATTCGTTCAAGATCGATTCATCCGAAATTACGACATCGTGGAAGACATTCCCATTGGGCTATCGTATGGGATTACGACCGGAATTCAAAACAAAAACGACCGAAACCGATTTTATCTGGCGGGCGGATTTAAGATGGGAAATTATTATCGGTTGGGGTATTTTGGGTTTGAGGTACATTATGGCGGGTTTTTAGTAAAAGATAATAAAACAGAACAATCGGTGTTTTCG
>CALLXZ010000223.1 GCA_937875605.1 uncultured Moheibacter sp. | reverse complement strand
GGTGCCATCGGATTTATGGGATTTGACGGTAGTTTTAACCATGCGATTATCATTCGCTCGTTCGTCAGCAAAAACCATCACTTGTATTATCAGGCGGGAGCTGGTGTGGTCTCGGTAAGTGTTCCCGAAAACGAATTACAGGAAGTTTATAACAAATTAGGAGCCTTAAATAAAGCACTTGAATTAGCAGAAGAAATTTAAATTAACCTTGACAAGGTTCAGAAACGAACATTATGAAAAAACAAATATTAGTCATTGATAATTACGATTCGTTCGTGTACAATTTGGTTCATTATTTAGAAGAATTTGACTGTGAGGTTACGGTCAAAAGAAACGATCAGATCGAATTATCAGAAGTAGAAAATTTTGAAAAAATTCTTCTTTCTCCCGGACCAGGAATTCCGACTGAAGCCGGAAAATTGATGGAAATCATTAGGAAATTTTCACCTACAAAAAGCATTTTCGGTGTTTGTCTCGGACAACAGGCGATAGGTGAAGTTTTCGGTGGAAAACTCGAAAATTTAGACAAAGTTTATCATGGTGTCGCTACTTACGCCATCGTGAAAGCCAATGATGAACTATTGTTTAAAAATGTTCCAAGTCATTTTGAAATCGGGCGATACCATTCGTGGGTGGTTTCAAATGAAAATTTTCCCGAAGAATTGGAAATCACATCGGTCGATGAAAATGGACAAATTATGTCCCTTCGGCATAGAAAATACGATGTGCGAGGCGTTCAGTTTCATCCGGAAAGTATTTTAACACCCAATGGTAAAAAAATAATTGAAAACTGGGTAAATAGTTGATTGTTATTTAATAATGAGAAGAAACTCTAATCCAATTCGTCATTAATTCAATAAAAATGAAAGGCATAATTCAAAGACTAACACACTACGAACAACTCAGCAAAAACGAGGCGAGAGAACTTCTGATCGAAATATCGGAAGGGAAGCACAATCCGAGTTCCATTGCTGTTTTGCTAACCATTTTTATGATGCGACCGATTACCATTGACGAATTGGAAGGGTTTCGAAATGCGCTCCAAGAGCTTTGTCTGAAGGTGGAATTCGATAACCGGGAAACCATCGATTTGTGCGGAACGGGCGGCGATGGTAAAAACACGTTCAATATTTCGACTTTGGCTTCTTTTGTGGTGGCAAGTTGTGGCGTTCCGGTTACCAAACATGGAAATTATGGTATTTCTTCGGTGAGTGGAAGCAGTAATGTTTTGGAATCTCTGGGTGTGAAATTCAGCTTTGAAAATGATTTTTTGAAACGATGTTTGGACGAAACCGGGATTTGTTTTCTCCATGCTCCATTGTTTCATCCGGCTATGAAAAACGTAGCGCCGATCCG
>CALLXZ010000222.1 GCA_937875605.1 uncultured Moheibacter sp. | reverse complement strand
ACACTTTTCGGAATTGACTTTACAGAATTGCATAATCCGGGAGCCAATGATGCGCTTTATGCTACCTGGTCACCTGGGCGTTATGAAGATACGGCTGCAACGACTGATTTTTATAATCTGATTCCTGCGACTGACTCCAGAAAAGCATTGTACACAGAATGGGATACGACTGATAATCCTAAACCTTACGGTGTAGCTAAATTTGGCGGAGTGGATAATGACGTTGTGATTATCCGTGCTACTGAAGTATTGTTAAATAAAATAGAAGCTTTGTACTACACAAATCCATCTCAATCTTTAACAGAGTTGGTGAGCTGGGTACAAACATATAGAAATCCGGAATATTCTTTTTCAGGTTCAGGACAAGCATTATTAGATGAAATCCTAAATCAGAGAAGAATTGAATTGGCTTTTGAAGGGCATCGTTATTTCGATTTAAACAGATACCAATTGAGCATTCAGAAAAATGCAAACTGTACTGTAAATTGTGACATCCCTTTCTCCGATTCCAGAAGAGTTTTCCCTATTCCGATTCATGAAATGAATACGAATCCGGGAATGGTTCAGAATCCAAGTTATTAATATAAAATATAATAAAGGATTTAATGTTTTTATAGGGGAGCCGCAGATATTGCGGCTCTTTTTATGCTTGCACCAATGATTCGATGTGATGATTCTGAATCCATTGGTTTAGGTTTTCTTCGGAGGAAAGCCGGAATTTTTTTCGCAGTTTGTATTTCCTGTTTTGAATAGTGCGAAGCGAACTAAAGGTCATTTCCGCTATTTCTTTTGTGGAGAAATCAAGTTTCATCAAGGCGCAAAGCTTTAAATCAGCCGAAGTCAAATCAGGATACTCCATGATCAATTGATTATAAAATTCAGGATAGACTTCTATGAATCGGGATAAAAAATTAGGCGAATTCTCATTAGCAAGCGAAACGACTTCTTCAAAAGCATTATTTAGCTTCTTTTTCAACTGAATATTTTCCCTTTTTCCTTTCAAACTTTTTCTACGTTGTCTTTTCAAATACAAATAGACACCTGTAAGAATTGCAATAATTAAAATTCCTGCCAAAATAAAAATGTTCCTCGCAGTAGCTTCCGCTTTTTCTATCTTTATTTCATTGTCCGTTTTTGCAAGCATAACCGGGACATTGAGATTTCGTTTTCGGGCTTCTTCCAGACTGTCTTTTATATGTACATATTGTTTCAGATAAACATTTGACAACTCATCGTTTCCTTTTTTCTGGTAAGCCTCTGAAAGTAATTTGTACAATTTTTCTCTTGGATTCTTGATTTCTTTATTTAATTCAAGTGCTTTTTTATACGAAATGATCGCGCTTTGAACATCTCCGGAAGCATCATAATACTTACCGTAAATTTCACTTAAAAGGGCTGCTGAAAATTTTGATCCGAGTTTTTGGGAATAATCCTCTGCAAACATCAGATAAATTTTACTTGAATCCAATTCTCCATTTTCAGCGTACATTTCAGAAATGCTGACAGAGCTCGTAAATTTATTATTGATATTCGTTGTTGGCGAATGATAAGCTGATTTGTAATAATAAAGTGCAGAATCATTCTGTTTTTTTAATTGATAAACATCTCCTATGTTTATATACGCACCAAATAATTTATTGATCCGATCTTCATTATTATCAATCTTATCCGAGATATTGATAGCCTCTTTGTAGCGTTTTATTGCTTCATCATACAGCCCCAACATGTGGAGGTTTAATCCTTCCCGAAATGAAATCGAATACAAAATATCCAGATCTTGTTTAGCAAAGGTCTGCTCTTTTGCTTTCATCAAATAAGAAGTAGAAATATCTAATTTACCTTTCACAAAGTAAATACCCGAAATCCCTAAATACGAATGAGCAAGCCCTTTTGAGTATTTTTCTTCTTCCGAAATTTCTTTTGCCGAAAGGTAAATTTCTAGTGCTTGATCAAACGCCTCCGCATCATACAGCTGTTCCGCCCGACTAATTAACGAGTCTACCCTCTCATTTTCAACTTGTTGTGGAAAAAAGAAATACGATTTAGCCTTTGTTTCCGAAATAAATGAAAGAAATATAAATAGATTGGTCAAAACCAATAGTCCTGTCTTCTGCATACATCAAACACATTATGAACTGACCGGAAAGGAAAATTCTTAGATAAGTTCAGTTAGATTATTATACCCTTTGTTAAGCTGGGTTAATCAACAATCTTCGTACCATTTTGAATGGGAAAGTGTTAAGAATTCGCTCCTATTTGATCTATCGCGTTAAATTTCAACCTATTCTGTTCGAATTCCTTTTGGTTAACTACCCTTGTTTTGGAAATACTATCGTGCCATCCCGTTTCGCCAAAAAATGAAAACTGTTCAAACGGAATTAATCGGCAAAGAGAGCGAATCAGCACCTTGGAAAAATCCAATTCATTTCCTTCGATCGTCACGGCTTTCGTCCCGGTAATGAATTTAGCAATGGTTTTTCCTTTGAATAAATATTCCGTAATTACAAAATATAGTAAATAAGCCAAGAATGAAAACAACATCAGAATAAAGCCTAAAAAGGGAGATTGTACATCTCCTGCTTCCATCATAAAAACAGGAATCAGTATCACTACATATTGGATAATCCCTGCTATGAAATAATCTATCAAATAATTAACAAAACGCAATCCTTTTGAAGCCACCGAATGTTCAACGGGGTCTAAATACAAACTCATTTAATTAAGATTTTTTACAAGTATAAGCATTATTTCCAAAGTTTATCAAATCTACGGATGTTTGCTTCTCTGTCGATTTCCTTTCCAAATTCTATAAATTCATATAAAAATTCGGTCATCTGAGGAGCCAGTAGTGTTCCTCTGGTTCCCATTCCGTTTAGCAAAAAGACATTGGGATGTAAAGGATGATTTCCGATGATCGGGCGACGATCCACCACGGTGGGTCGAATTCCGGCGGTGTGATCCAGAATCGTGTAATTTCCGGTATAAATTTCTTTCAGATGATGCTCCATTTCCGCCTTTCCCTTTTCAGTCGGTTCATACGTCAAATCATCACGGTCATACGTAGAAGCCGTCAAACAAATTTTTCCCGATTCCGGCATCAAAAAATTATGCGCTTTCCAAATAGCTTTTGGGAGCATCGCTTCCGTTTCGATTTTCAATACTTCCCCTTTTACACCAATCACAGGAAGATAATTAAAAAGCGGATTTTTCAAGACTTGAAATCCTTCGCAGAAAACAATCCTTTTTGCCGAAATAGAGCCGTATCGAATTCCTTCTTCGGAAATTTCCAATTTTGAATAATTGAATTCCTCATTTAAGTATTGATTTTTTTCAATTAAATATTGTTGGAAATGGTTCAAACACTTATTCAACTCAATTCGTCCCGTTTGTTTGACTTCCGCAAAACCAAAAGGAGTTTCGATGGACGAATCATAAGAATTGGAAATTTCTTCTGACAGAAAAGGTTTCAGTTCTTCCATCGAAGATTTTTTCTTCCAAGTTTTGACCTCGTCTTGATTTTTTAAAATTCGGTAAGTGGGAATTTCTTCGATGAATTTTTCATTCAAAAGCGTTTCAAATTCTCCAAAATACTGATTCAAAAGTTTCAATTGCTCTTCCGCTTTCCAAATCAACGAAAATCTTTTCAGCACTACGGGATTATATATTCCAACTGCCACGGAAGAAGCTTTATGGCGACCGTTATCCACTGCCAAAAAAGTTTTCCCTTCCCGAATCAGTTTCAAAGCAAAACAACTCCCGGCAACACCCTGTCCAACAATTACATAATCAAGCATTACATTCAGATTTTTTCATGAAACTCCAAATTTTCTTCAAAATTATCTATATTTGAATTGAGAAACTGTTTAAAGTTACTTAAAATAAAAAATACCAAAATCTTTGTATTTTTTAAAGACAGACCAAGATATACATTTGCAAGAGATTTAATTACTAACAAAATCTTAAACCTAAACATGAAAACCATTCTATTCACATTATTGGTGTGTTTCGTTTTTTCCCTATCAGCACAGCAATTAGGCACTATTGGAACTGAAACTAAACTTCAGTTTACTTATGATAATTCAGGAAACCAAATTGAAAGAAAATTTCAATCTCTTGTAATTTCACCTAAACAATCAGAAGAGGAGTTATCTAAGCTTTATGAAGAATTGATAAAGATTTATCCTAACCCAACGAAAGGAAAATTCTATATCCAATGGGAAAAAGAAATTTCTTCACATATTTCGATGGTTGAGGTTTTATCCACTTCCGCAATTATTCAGGCAAATCGGATTGAATCGAACCAAAATATGTTGAATATCGACCTAACCTCAAAACTGAGTGGGATTTACTTTGTGAATTTCACATTTACCGACGGCAGTATTGTTTCTAAAAAAGTCATCAAACTATAAATTCTCCAACCCAATCTTAAATTTATATGAAAAGGAATATTCTTTATTTCGTTTTGTTTCTATTGGTATTTTCTTATACCAAAGCACAACAGATACAAAAGGCGAACTGACTGTAAACGGCATGGGAGCTGCAAACTATAAAGTCCCTATCGCAGTACCTCCCGGCATAAAAGATGTTGCTCCACAGATTGCTTTAACTTATTCTAGTTCCGGAAACAATGGTATTGCAGGATATGGATGGAACATAGTCGGAATATCATCTATCACAAGAATAGGAACCCGAATTGATTTGGATGGTCATGTAGATGGTGTTGACTTTGATGCAAATGACCAGTTTGCGCTTGATGGACAACGGCTGATTAAACGTGGAAGTAGCCCTTCAGTTGAAGGCGGCGACAGTACTTTTGACGATGGGAGTAGTAATTATTACACGGAAAATTATTCCAATTTAAAAATAAGAGTTTCCGGCAACGCCACTTACCCAGGTGCTTCCGGTTCCGGTCCGGAAAAATTTAGCATTACGTTTGCGGATGGCACACAGGCGTTCTATGGATCTACAACAAACTCAAGAGGTGTATCGGAATGGTTGATTGATAAATGGATTGACCCAAAGGGAAATACAATCGAATATGAATATGCAAGCAATAACAATGTTACCTATATTAGATTTATAAGATGGAGTAAGAACGCTACTGTAGGCACCAACGGTTATGAAAATTTCATGGAATTTGTTTACAAAAACAGAGTCCGTCCGGAAATGGCCTACCTGCATGGGATTGCCATGACAAACAACTGGTTGCTTGACCGTATCGAGGTAAAAACCGGAGGAGATTTATTTCGCAAATACCAGCTAACCCATATTGAGAACAATTTAAAGTATCAGAATTTATCTCAAATTCAGGAGTTCAATGGAAATAATGAAGCAGCTAATCCGATTGTTTTTAGCTACAATACTTCCCCACAAGAAACCACTTTTACTTCCAGAACTTATACAGAAAATATAACAGAGGCAAATATCAATCCTCAGCAATTAGGTGATTTTGATGGAGATGGATTGTTAGATGCTGTAATTGCCGGAAAACTATATTTAAATTTATTCAGTCCAATTGGAGGAAACACAACTACGGTCCCCTATAATCTAAGCACTATAAATCTCAGAAAATCTCCTGTTGTAGTTTTGGATGCAAACGGCAAATTATCTCAGTCACAGTCAATTATTACTGACTACGTCAACAATGCTATTGGGGATTATACGGTACTTCAGAACCATAAAGTATTTATTACTCCTAATAAATTTAATACTTCCAACAACCTTTTTGAACCAATTTTCACAAGAGAAGTTAGTTATCCCCATCTGAGCAGGAGATATGTAGAAGCTGATGCTACAGATTGCCCGGAAGCAAATTTACCAACCTATATGGCTACTCCTTCAAAAAAATATATAGAAGGGGATTTTGATGGAGATGGTGTCTCTGATTTAATTTTATTAGGGCAAACAACGGATAGGGTAATATACATAATGCCGGAATCTGATCCAAATTGCACAGACTGCATTCCTATTTGTGACTACTACTATGACTCCGGCATTGTTCCTCCTTATTTCATCAGTCTTAATTCCCAGATTCCAGATGAAGATGCCTCTTTTATGGTTCAACAATCAGGATTTTATTATGACACTACTCTTCACGTTTTGGATTTTGACGGAGATGGAAAACAAGATATCATGTCTATCAGGAGTGGAAACACAGGAGATACCGGTTATTATAAAGTATATTCTTTAGATAAGGCAAATAAAACATTTACTATAATAACAGAGGGTTTTATTCCTGAATATGATGAAAACGATGAGGACGATGTAGCAGCACTGTTCTTTGGAGACTTTAATGGCGACTCAAAAGTTGATGTTCTTACCCCAAAAGGAATCGGTAATTCCAATTGGTCTATCTATTTTTCTACCGGAAAATCTTTCGTAAAACAGGATGTTACCATTAGAGAATACATAGAAGACTTTAGTGGAGATGCCCATAGAGGACAATATGTATATAAAGTTTTGGATATAAATAAAGATGGTAAAAGCGATTTTGTAAGCATTAAATTAGAAAATTATAATGCAGGCGGGAATGGCACAAGTTCTTTTCACGAAATTGATGCGTATATGAATATGAATAATTCAGGATCTACTGCATTCCAACATTCCTATTACAAAAAAACAAGCAGTGGAAGACCATTCCCCGGATTACCCATAACAGGGGAATTTAAGTCTCCCTCTGCCAATTTTGAATTGATGATATTAAAAGACAATTCAAACGCAAGAACCGTTATTGATGCTTTTGATTTCAAGAAGGATCAGTCAAAAGATATGCGCTTATCATCCGTAAGTGAAATAAGTGGTAAAATATTATCTGAAATCACATACGCCTCATTGGAGCCAAATACGGCCAATGGTGGAATGGGTGATGTGAATGGAACATATTTTTCTTCTAACTCTGAATCTAATCCGTTTGTGGAAATTAAAAGGTTGCCCCATCTGAATGTGGTGACCAAACTCAAAGTTTCTGCATTAGGTAATAGTAAAGAAAAAGAATTCAAATATTTCGGGTTGACAAGCCACTCTCACGGCTGGGGAATTTTGGGGTTCAAGGTAATGGCTCAAAGCAGTTGGGTTACTTCCGGTATCAATACAAAAATATGGCAGGTAAGTCATATGTCACCTTCACTCCGAGGAGTCTCTATAGGTAACTGGTCTTTTTCAGGAAACAATTTGAGTTTAATTACAAATCCGATAGACAATCAACTATTAAGCAGAAGTGGGACAAATTATCTTACCCAAACCCTTTCGCAAAATAGATATGTTATACTTCCAGAGTTACATTGGCAGACCGATTTTCTGACAGGAGTTACAAGTACTGATTTTTCTGAATTTGATGGCTATTACAACCTTAAAAAAACAATTTCTCAAAAACTGGTAGTAGGGACGTCCCAAGCAACCTATACTACTGATTATACCTATGCCAACAACCCTTCAGGTACCAGCACCAATTACTATGTCGGCAGATTGACAAAGAAAAACACAACTGCCACTGCCTATGGTGATACCCGTACATCGGAAGTAAAATATACCTATACAGGAACTTTGCTTACGAAAACGGAAACCAAGGGACATAATACCGATTATATCACCGAAACCTTTGGATATGACAACTACGGAAATATCATCCAAACAACCACTTCCGCTCCTGGTGTTTCCTCCCGAACCGTTTCAAATGAATACGATAACAACGGACGGTTTGTGAAAAAGAAAACGGACGTGGACGGTTTGATAACGAATTTAACTTATAACAAATTAGGACAGGTACTGACGCTGACCGATCCATTTAATGTAACCACGACAAGTACGTATGACAATTGGGGAAAACTGATGACCGTTACGGTTTCAGGAGCGTCCACTACTCCATTAGTTACATCCAACGGATATTCCAGGGATTCAAGCGGCTTGCTCATTGTCACTTCTGATAACGCCCAAACCAAAGAATATTCCGAAACCCATACTGATGTCTTAGGTAGAACTTTTAAAACTATTACAAAGGGGTTTGGTTCCGGTACAAAAATCGCCAAAACTACCGAATATGACTTTTTGGGAAGGGTTACCCGGGAGAGCGAGCCCTATTTTACAACCGGATCTCCTACGCAATGGAACTCCATAGAATACGACAACTTAAGTCGCCCTAAAAAACAAACAGCTTTTACCACAAAAGTGACCAATATAAGTTACAATGGTCTTGCCGTTACCACTTCGGAAAACGGAAAAACAAAAACCATTACCAAAGATGCAATAGGAAATGTCGCTTCGGTTTCCGATAACGGTCAGGTTTTGAATTACGGATACTATGCCAATAATGAACTGAAATCCACTACGTACGGAAACCATACCGTAACCATAGGCATAGATGGCTGGGGTAGAAAAATCTCTTTGCTCGACCCTTCCGTAAGTTCGACTGCTTACACTTATGGTTATAACAATTACGGAGAGACTCTGCAGGAAACCACTCCCAATGGTGTTACGACTTATACCTATACGCCAACAGGAAGACTAAATACCAAAACCATTACAGGAGACAATACCAATATTTCGGTCACATACCAGTATAACAACAAAGGTCAGATAGAACGAGAATACGGAACTTCTAATGCCGTTCCTCATTCCACCCGTTATTATTATGATACCTTGAATCGGATGAACCGGAAAAATGAGGAAATAGGACAAAATAATTTTGAAAAGCTGTATTCGTATGATTCCTTTGGACGTGTTTCAACTGAAACTACCAATGTCGGCTGTACCACCTGTATAAATATCCTCGGTGCCAATTCCACCCTTACCATCAAAAATAATTACAATACCTATAACGGAATTCTTGACCATATTACGGATAACGGAACCAATGCTACGATCTGGAAACTAACGGATGCAAACCAACGCATGCAAACCCTTTCCGCACAGCTTGGAAACGGGGTGAACATAGCCAATACCTATACAACACATGGTTATGTCCAGAACATCCGTCACACCAAATCAAGTATAACACCTCTTTCGCTGGATTATACATTTGATGCGCAGAGAGGTACGCTAACCAACCGTAAAAATAATTTTTATAATTATACCGAGAACTTCACGTATGACAACTTCGACCGCCTGCTTAGCTGGACAACGCCAACCGGAGTAGAATCCAATAATTATGAACCGGACGGACGTATCCAGTCCAACAGCAACATAGGGTCTTACGCTTACGATGCAACTGCCAAGTATAAAAAGAAAAACATCACACTTACCACAAACGGTAAAAACTATTACACAGGAAGAAATCCTCAGCAGGTGGTGTACAATGCTTTTAAAAAACCGGTTACCATCACCGAAGAAAACCGTGGTACAATCGAATTTGAATATGGCATGTACGGAGTACGCAACAAAGCCGTAGAATGGACCAACACACCAACCAATCCTAATACCGAAGTATTCCGAACCAAATTCTACAGCAGTGACGGTTCGGTAGAGATCATACTGAAAGGAGCAGAAGCCGGACAGCCTGATCAGGGACCGGGTGGAATAGGTACCTTTGGATTACCGACAGAGCCTTTTCTCCGTATCATCACTTACATAGGAGGAAATGCTTATTCCGCCCCCGCCATGTACGTAAAAACATACTCTGGCACCAAGACCTCTCCTACCATAAATGCGCAATACCACTACCTCCACCGTGACTTCCAAGGAAGCATCATGGCGATAACCAACCAAGCTGGAACCGTAATAGAACGCCGCCACTATGATGCATGGGGGAATGTTTCCAAGTTTACAAATTCGTTAGGCTCAACAGTAAATAACCCGAACCTGATGGGAGGCGAAATGTTCTTTGACAGGGGTTATACCGGACACGAACACTTCTTCCGCGTGGGCATCATCCACATGAACGGGCGTATCTATGACCCGGTGCTGAAGGGCTTTATGAGCCCGGATAACTTTGTGCAGGATCCTCAAAACTCTCAAAATTTTAACCGTTATGCGTATTGTATGAATAATCCGCTTATGTATACTGATCCAAGCGGAGAGGTATTTCAAATCGGAATTATAGGAGCTGTAGCGATAGGAG
>CALLXZ010000221.1 GCA_937875605.1 uncultured Moheibacter sp. | reverse complement strand
TGAGCTTGGTCGATGGGAGCCGGAGCATCGATCATCACATCTCGTCCTGAATTATTTTTCGGAAAAGCAATGTAATCGCGTATCGTTTCGCTTCCGTCCAAAATGGAAACCAAACGATCAAATCCAAATGCCAACCCACCATGAGGTGGCGCTCCATATTGGAAAGCATTCATCAGAAATCCAAATTGCTCCTCAGCTTGTTCAGTAGTAAATCCTAAAAGTTCAAACATTTGGGATTGTAGTTCTTTATCATAAATTCGGATCGAACCACCGCCGATTTCGTTTCCGTTCAAAACCAAATCGTATGCATTTGCTCTGATTTCGCCCGGATTGGATTTTAATTTTGAAATATCTTCCGGTTTGGGAGAAGTGAAAGGATGGTGCATAGCGTGCCATCTTTTGGTTTCTTCGTCCCATTCAAGAAGTGGGAAATCCACTACCCAAAGTGGTGCAAATTCGTTTGGGTTTCTGAGTTCTAAACGTTCTGCCAATTCCATTCGCAGTGCGCTTAACTGTTTTCGGGTATCGTTGGCTTTTCCTGCCATGATAATCATTAAATCACCTTTTTGCGCATTCATTCTTTCTGCAAAAGCAGCCAAATCAGTTTCTGAATAAAATTTATCGGCAGAAGATTTATAAGTGCCGTCTTCATTTACACGCACCCAAACAAAACCTCTTGCGCCGATTTGCGGGCGTTGCATCCATTCAAGCAATCGGTCGATGTCTTTTCTCGTATACGAATTCAAAGTAGGAGCGGAGATACCCACGACCAATTCTTCTTTATCAAAAATATCAAATCCTTTTCCTTTGGCTAAATCATCCAATTCATGAAATTCCATCCCGAAACGGATATCCGGTTTGTCATTTCCATATTTGCGCATCGCTTCATCATACGTAATTCGGGGAAATTTTTCAATTTCTATATTATGAACCGATTTCAATAAATATTTAGTCAATCCTTCAAAAATGTCTAAAATATCTTCTTGTTCCACGAAAGCCATTTCGCAGTCGATTTGGGTAAATTCCGGTTGGCGGTCTGCACGTAAATCTTCGTCACGGAAACATTTAACAATCTGAAAATAGCGGTCTAATCCACCTACCATCATCAATTGTTAAATGTTT
>CALLXZ010000220.1 GCA_937875605.1 uncultured Moheibacter sp. | reverse complement strand
GATACACGAATTTTCATCTACAATTTCAGCGATCAAACTTCTACTGACCTTTCGGAATTAAGTGAAAAACCAATCGGAATGATCGATGTGGATCCCCAATTCTCGCCAAATGATGCCGAAGTCATTTTTACCACCACGCCAAACGATTTGATTTCGGTAAAATCCATTTATAAAATTGATTTAAATGACGAAGAATATACGCGAACCCTGGTTTTGCATAACGCAGAAATGATTGATTACGAATAGATTACTTAACTAGCGAATTCTAATCATTAAAGCATCCTTCCTTCCGGCGGGATGCTTTTATAATTTATACCCCACTTCACTTTTCACTTCGTTGATTACAAAAATACTGTGCGTACTGCCGATGCTTGGAATCGTGGTGAGTTTATTGACCATAAAATCGCGGTAAGCGTCCATGTTTTGGAAAGTCATTTTTAAGATGTAATCATAATCGCCGCTGACGTGAAAACATTCGTGAACTTCATTTAATAATCCGATTTGGCGCTCAAATTCTGCAATCTTTTCTTGCGAATGCTTTTCCAATTTTATATGCGAAAAAACCATCAGCTCTTTTCCCAATGATTTCCTATCTAAAATTGCCGAATAGCCCTTGATAATTCCTCCTCTTTCCAATTTTTTAATTCGTTCAAAAACTGCAGTTGGAGATAAATTCAGTTGTAAAGAAAGTTGTTTGTGAGTATATTTAGAATTCTCTTGTAATTGATTCAGAATTTTTAAATCGGTTTTATCAAACTTCATATTGAAAATTTTTAAGTAAAATTCAATTAATTAATTAAATATTAGAATAATTATTTATTAATTTAAATCTAATTAGAATAAAAATCTAAATATAGATTTATTTATTGACTAATTAACATTAATTCATCAAATTTGAAAAACGCAAAACAAACAAAAGATGATGAATAAATTCAAACCGGCTGACCGTATTCAGGATTTACAATATTTCGGAGAATTCGGAGGCGTAAACCCATCTATAACTGATTCTTCCACTTATACCTTTCTTTCTGCCAAAACCATGTTCGATACATTTGAAGGAAACGCGGAAGGATGTTATTTATATTCCAGACATTCAACGCCTAGCAATCTGTATTTAGGAGAAGCGCTGGCGGCGATGGAAAACACAGAAGCTGCAAATGTAACTGCTTCCGGGATGGGTGCCATTACCTCTGTCCTACTCCAATTATGTGAAAGTGGTGATGAAATCATTTCCAGCCGAACGATTTACGGTGGAACTTATGCCTTCATGAAAAATTTTCTGCCCAAACTTCAGATCCAAACCAAATTTGTAGATATAACAAATTTAGGGCAAGTTGAAAATTCTATTACAAAAAAAACAAAAGTAATTTATTGTGAGACGATTAGCAATCCTCTTTTGGAAATTGCTGACATCGAAGAATTATCAAAATTTGCAAAAAAACACAACCTCAAATTAGTAGTGGACAATACTTTCTCACCTTTTATGATTTCTCCGGTTAATTTAGGAGCAGATGTCGTGATTCATAGTCTAACCAAATTCATCAACGGAAGCAGTGATGCTGTGGGTGGAGTTGTTTGCGGAACACAACAATTCATCAATGATTTGAGAAATGTAAACAATGGAGCTTGTATGCTTTTGGGACCGACCATGGACAGTTTGCGTGCAGCGAGTATTTTAAAAAATCTGCGCACATTACACATTCGCATGAAACAACACAGCCGAAATGCAGAATTTCTCGCAAATGCTTTTCAGAAAGACGGTTTGAAAGTCGTTTATCCTGGTTTAAAAGAACATAACGGACATGAAGCGTTGAAAAAAATGTACAATTCCGATTATGGATTTGGAGGAATGATGACACTTGATGTTGGATCTTTGGACAAAGCCAATGCACTGATGGAAATGATGCAGATGGAAAATCTCGGTTATTTGGCGGTGAGTTTGGGCTTTTACAAAACCCTTTTCAGCGCTCCCGGAACTTCCACTTCCAGCGAAATTCCTATAGAAGAACAAAAAGAAATGGGACTTTCGGACGGATTGATACGATTCTCCATCGGTTTGGATGATGACATCGAACGAACTTATAAAAAGATGAAAGAATGTATGCATACGTTAAATATTTTGTAATTAATTCCCGAATCATTTCGGTATTTATAAAAACACCTTAATTTTGCACGATTAAAATTCGGAGGAAGGATTTGTCTGATTGCAGCCTCATAAAAAATTGCTAAAACAGGAGCTGTCTTATCATTTTTTTCCTCTCAAAACCAAATAAAACATTATGGCTTATTTATTTACATCAGAATCTGTTTCTGAAGGACATCCGGACAAAATTGCTGATCAGATTTCTGACGCATTGATTGATAACTTTTTAGCGTACGATCCATCGTCAAAAGTAGCTTGCGAAACATTGGTTACCACGGGACAGGTTGTATTGGCAGGAGAAGTAAAATCAGACGTTTACCTGGATGTTCAACACATCGCAAGAGAAGTGATAAACAAAATCGGTTACACAAAAGGAGAATATATGTTTAACGGAGATTCATGTGGTGTGATTTCCGCTATTCATGAACAATCTCCTGATATCAATCAAGGTGTAGACCGAATTAAAGAAGAAGCCGATTTTGAAACAAAAGCAAATGCT
Organism: uncultured Moheibacter sp.; assembly: GCA_937875605.1. Classification (GTDB taxonomy): domain Bacteria; phylum Bacteroidota; class Bacteroidia; order Flavobacteriales; family Weeksellaceae; genus Moheibacter. The sequence continues at coordinate 4,636 of CALLXZ010000220.1, read as the reverse complement.
CAGGGAGCCGGTGACCAAGGAATGATGTTTGGTTATGCAACCAATGAAACAGAAAACTACATGCCGCTAGCATTAGATTTGGCACATACAATTTTGAAAGAATTGGCGGACATAAGACGTGAAAATGATACGATCAAATATTTGCGTCCCGATGCAAAATCTCAGGTTACGATTGAATATTCAGACGATCACAAACCTGTAAGAATTGATTCCATCGTTGTCTCTACGCAACATGATGAATTTGGAAGCGATGAAGCAATGTTGGCAAAGATTAGAAAAGATATCGTAGAAGCATTGATCCCAAGAGTGATCGCCAAACAAAAACCGGAAATAAGAGCACTTTTCAACGATAAAATCAAATACCACATCAACCCGACCGGAAAATTCGTAATCGGAGGACCACACGGTGATACCGGATTAACAGGAAGAAAAATCATCGTGGATACTTACGGTGGAAAAGGAGCACACGGAGGTGGAGCATTTAGCGGAAAAGATCCTTCAAAAGTGGACAGAAGTGCAGCGTATGCGACAAGACACATTGCCAAAAATTTAGTAGCTGCAGGTGTTGCAGACGAAGTTTTGGTTCAGGTTTCTTATGCAATCGGCGTGGCAGAACCGTGTGGATTATATATCAACACAAACGGAACTGCAAAAGTGAATTTGAGCGATGGAGAAATTGCAGAAAAAGTGCAAAACATCTTTGATTTGCGTCCGTTTGCTATCGAGCAAAACCTAAAACTGAGAAATCCTATTTACCAGGAAACGGCTTCTTACGGTCACATGGGAAGAGAATATTATGTAGGAAAGAAAACCTTTAACAAAGGAAAATCCAATGAAAAAACCTTGGAGAATTTAGAATTCTTTACATGGGAAAAATTGGATAAAGTAGATGAAATTAAACAAGAATTTGGTTTATAAATCGATTTCAATAATCATAAAAGAAAAGCCGGTTGAGAATTCGTCCGGCTTTTTACATTTCCTTCACATAGATTTTATATAATTTTCCCGAAATTTGCACCTCAAAATTTTAAACTTTGAAAAAAGTTCTACTTATAATTTCACAATTAATTATTTGCCAATTAATTCACGCACAGACATTGCCTCCTGTGGACTATCACATTTGTGATGAAGATGGAGACGGATTTGTAAGCATTCCTTTCAGTGAATTCCAAAGTTATGCATTGGATGTTTTGGAGCAATTTAATCATCAGCCCGAAATATATGTTACCAATGCGTATGACGGAATTACTAAAATCACCAATTTATATGATAACCCCCAAGCAACAACTCTTTGCCCAAGTGACGGTGGAAGTGGATATTATGATATTGCGGTAAATAATCAGCAGGAAATATTCATCGTTCGCGGAGGAGGATATTTACAAAAAATAGATCCGCAGACTTGCCAGATTACTGATATTGGTCAAATTCATTCCAACAGTCAATCCGTACTCGCCCTTTCATTTGATTATCAAAATAATTTATACGAAGGAGGTTGGGAGACTCAGGTTTATCGTGCTGAATCGAGTGATTTAACTCATTTTACGCTATGGCATGATTTCGAGGAAGGTCGTTCTTCGGGAGATTTTGTTCAGATTGGCGACTTTTTGTATGTAGCATGGACCGTTAACAACCGTGATTATTTATACAAAGTTACTTTAGGAAATAACAATCAATATGTAAGCCATGAGAATCTCGGACAAATCGAAAATGAAACCTTTGGATTGGCTACCGAATATGGTAGATTGTATGGAAATACCACAGATTACTTGTATGAAATTGATCTGGAAACGATGGAAACGAGCATCATCCTATATCGAAATTCAGACAGCAATTGGTGGGGCGCAGCCGGACTGCATGAAGCTCTGAATATGGAGATTACCTACCATGATGATTTAATGGACGCTCAGAATGGTTTAAATATCCTTAATAGTCCTTACACAAACATCATTGCTTTTGATGGTGGGACTATCTACATCCGAATTCACGAATCCACAAACAACGAAACCTACATCATTCCGATTAACATTATCATAGACATCGTTCCGACGGCTGATGATACAGAATTAACTGAATGTATAATTGATATTTTAGGGTTGGCTATTTTTGACTTGAGCGAGACTGAAAATCAAATCAATCCCACTGCTGGAAATTTCACATTTTATGCTTCTATGGATGATTTAAACAATAATCAAAATCCATTACCTATTATTTACGAAATCCCTGAAACAAGAACCATTTATGTAAAAGTTAAAAATGACGCTGAAAGCGCCTGTCATAATGTTGCTGAAATTAAACTAAAAGTTCCTTCTGCGGCGGATGTCAATTATGAACCCAATGTCGTTTTCTGTTTGGGAACGGAAGCTGTTCTTTCGGTTCCAAATGAATTTATTACCTATCAATGGAACGGTTTACAAGAAGATGATGCTTACCAGAACTTAAATTCAAATGAAGTTACCATCACGCATCCCGGAAATTATTTTCTGACCGTTACAGATGCAACAAATTGTACGTTTGATATTCCTTTTCAAGCAACTTTAGACGGAATGCCCGAAATTACGGATGTTATCATCAATGGAAATTCCATTACGGTGGAAGTTTCTCCTTCCGGTCAATATGAATATTCGCTAGACGGCGTTTTTTGGCAAAGTTCAAACACATTTCACAACATTCAAATCGCTGATTACGAAATTTATGTGAGAGATTCAACAGGTTGTAGAAACGATGGATATGAATTCATTTTCTTTCATGTTCCAAATTTTATTTCGCCAAACGGCGACGGGAAAAACGATGTTTGGAAAATCAGAGGAATCGGACAATTTCCCGATGCAAAAATTCAGATTTTTGACCGATACGGAAAACTATTTGTCGATCGGAAACCCAATTCGCAAGGAATCGTTTGGGATGGGAAATATTTAGGAAATCCTGTTCCGTCCGGCACTTATTGGTACATCATCACACTCAGCGAAACAAACAAAATTTCGGGTTCTATTTCCGTTCGGAATTAATGTATTAACTTCGTTTTTGATAATTAGAATTATGAAGAAATCCATTTTCACACTTAGCCTTACTTCGTTTTTATTATTTGGCTGCGCCGAATTACAACAAATCGCAACCCAAATCCCGACTGATACCAGCACAGCCGGAATAGGCGGAATTTCCAGCATCCGGATTTCCGAAGGACTTAAACAAGCATTGGAATTTGGCGTGCAGGAAGGTGTTCAGAAATTAGGTCAAAAAGATGGATTTTTTGGTAATAGTCTGACTAAAATTCTTTTGCCTCAAGAATTACAAAAAGTAGATAAAACGTTGCGGGATATTGGTTTGGGAAGTTTAGCCGACGAAGGATTAAAATTACTAAATCGCGCTGCAGAAGATGCCGTAACGGAAGCAACTCCTATTTTCACAAATGCCATCACCAGTATGACGTTTAACGATGCCAAAGGAATTCTTTTAGGAAGTGATAATTCGGCTACAAATTATCTGCAAAATAAAACTTCGACTCAATTGTTTTCCGCATTTGAACCCAAAGTTAAAAATTCACTTGGAAAAGTCGGAGCCGATAAAATCTGGCAGCAAATTATTACAAAATACAATACGTTTACCGGTCAAAATATCACAACCGACCTCAATACTTACGTTACCCAGCAGGCCATCAACGGCGTTTTCAAAATGGTAGCACAAAAGGAAAACGGCATCCGAAATAACATTGGATTAAGGACAACCCCGCTTTTACAAGAAGTTTTTGGTTTGCAGGATCGATGAAAATCAACCAAATATTAAGCCTGAATTCACATAGAAGTTGGAATATTCCATCCCGAAACTGGTCGTATTATCAAGAATGGAATGATGCTGTTTTTCTTCATTGGAAAGTCAATGCAGAAGAACTGAAAAAGTTTATTCCAAAGGATTTAGAAATTGATCTGATAGAGAATTCGGCCTGGATTTCATTAGTGGCTTTCGATATGGAAAATATAAGACCTCGCCATCTTCCTGCCTTTCCTCCCATTTCTTATTTTCACGAAATAAACATCCGAACCTATGTGAAATTCAACAACAAAACGGGTGTTTATTTCCTCAGCATCGAAGGTGGAAAAGAATTATCTTGTCGAATTGCTAAAAATATGTCCGGACTTCCTTACCGTTATTCCAGAATGAAACGAAAAACAGGTTTCTATACTTCTGAAAATAATTCCCCGAAAAGTAATTTCGAATTGAAATTTAAAGTCAGCAAAAAATTAGAACACAAAACGCAAACCGATTTATTCCTGACCGAACGCTATGCTTTATTTCAGGATGCAGGAAATTGCTTAAACGAATTTGAAATCCATCACATCGAATGGCCAATCCATGAAATCGAAATCGAAAATCTAAAAGTGGATTATCCTCAATTTGAGGATTTAATCGGAAAAGAACCTGATTTAGTTCATTATTCGTCCGGCGTTCAGGTAATTGCTTGGGACAAAACGAGTTTTCCGATAATTAAATAGTTTCAATCTTGCATCATTGTCCACTCAAAAACCTCATTCGATTCCTAAAATCTCTTTTGCCAAATAAATCATCCGCTCATTTCCGGTATGTTTTCCCTTTTCGTCGGAAAGTTTTACCACATTTGTCCATGGAATATCGGGCTCGGCAA
>CALLXZ010000219.1 GCA_937875605.1 uncultured Moheibacter sp. | reverse complement strand
GCACTGATTAAATTTCGATCAGAAGGAACATACATAATCTTTGGAAGAAAAAATTCTTTCGCTTCTATTTTATTTATTGTTATGTTACCATCTTCCAGAATAAAATGCAATGTATCACCCACGTATTCTATCACTTCATCTGCTTTATCTTTTTTAAAATATTCTGAAATATTTTGATATTCGCAGTGTTTTATAAACTGATTCCTTGTGTTGATGTTATTTTCAGAAATCTCATTTTTCATTAAGGCTTTCTCCAACCAACTTAAAGTTGAGATGAGTTTGGCTATCGTACTTTTACCAGATCCTTGATTTCCGATAAAAACAGTAACCTTTTTAATTTCAATGAAACCATTATTAGAAGCCAATCCTTCTTTAATCGGTCCGAAATTTTTTATTTTAATTTTTGCCATAATTCCAATTTGATTCCAAAAAAACAAATTTACAAAAAAGAAGCATATATGTAGTGTAAGGGTGAAACTAATAAAAAATCTAATGCAGCATATCACCTTTTTCTTCCGGAATATATTTCCGTTTCTTTTTCAGGTATATTTATCCTTTCCTTTGCATGATTAGTAATTAATGTAAAAGATTCTTTAGTTACAAATAATTCAGCATTTTCAATTTCTCGTTCTTTTACATAATCCCGGTTTTCAGCTATTTTTAATTGTTCTTCTTTTTCTAATTTGTATCGGACGATTAATTCTTCTTTGATTTCTGGTAATTTTTTAATTTGCAAATCCAATTCCGCAATTTTATCTTCGGTAGCTTTGGTTTGCTGTTCAATTTCGGTAACATTCACTCCTTTTTGAGAGAGTTTTTCAATGGCTTCGGCAACTAAATTTTTAGCTGAATCTATTCCTTTTTGATAATATGGCAGCTGGTTTTTCCAGTATCCATCATTGTTATTTTCGTCTTTAGCATAGCCTAAAATCCGATTATAATTGTGCTGTGCTTTTGTTACTTCTTCCTGAACTTTTATAAAATCCTCGTATTTTCTGAGTACAAAAGCACTATCGGCAAGAAATCTGTTCTTCTCGCTTTCAATCCGTTTTTTCATTAGTTCTATTTCAATATTCGCTCTTGTTTCGGGATTGGTAATAATAGCTGTTTTCAGCTCTTGTGTACTGATGTCTGAAATATCCAAAACATCGGCTCCTTTTTTCATTGCTTCCAAATATCGGGCTTGTTTAGATTGCAGTTTCTGAAGCATAAAAACATCAATACTGTCATTGGTCAGCATAAAATTAATCCGTACATTTTCGTTTTTATTTCCCTGTCGCCAAGCCCTACCTTCTACTTGTCGTAAAGATGTAAAATTATAAGGCAACGAAAGAAGATAAACATCCGTCGTATTTTCCTGAAGGTTCATTCCTTCCTGAATTGCCTCACTTCCAATAACTACTTTTATTTTTCCGGAATTGAATTCATCTTGAATTTTTAATCGGTTTGGTTTGCTGGTTGCTCCGGTAATCACGCCGATTTCTTCGGGTTTGTAGCCAATTTCATTTACAAGATATTCTTTCAATTTCGGAAATTCCGATACGGCTAATTCAGAATAAATAATCTGCCCCGAATGGGAAATATCTTTTTTATTCTGTCGGATTAAATCCATTGTTTGTTTGAGCTTTGGCGAATTTTCTACAAACTCTTTTACCGTTGGATTTTCGTCGTCGTAAAAAGGCGATAAATACGGCGAAATCGCAATTAACCGGGCATTTAAAATATGCGTAAGAATGGCTCCTTTCTGCTGATAATCAAAGTTATCATTGAGTAAATCATATTGTTCCCAGGTAAGGTCATTCTGCTCAATTTTATATTCTTTATTGCGTTTAGTGGGGCGCACCAATTCCGGATTGTCTTCTTCGCCTTTAATGTCGATAAATTCAGATAGCAGCTGTTGAAACAGCGTATTATTTTTAAACCTACGGACATTGGTTTTGAATTTCACATCGCCTTTTGCATCAATTTCCATATCATTGTCCGCTTCCATAAAAGTTTCAAAAAACGTATTGACATTAAAATAGCCCGATTCTTCCAATCGTTTGTTGGCAATCAATGAAAGAATAGAATAATATTCCAAAGGTTTGTTGGTAAAAGGCGTGGCAGAAAGCAGTGTAACGTTTCTCCCATCATAATTTTCCTGAATGTATTGTGCCGCCATCCAGGTATTGATGCCGAGTTTTGAAGTCTGCTGATTCTGGCTTCTGAAATCCGAAGCGAAACGACGATCTTCAATCCGCACTTTTCCTACGATGTGGTTGGCGTTATGCACTTCATCAAACGTCAGATGGTCAAACCCGAAATCTTCCCAATCATAGATTTTACCTCGTTTCATTTTACCCTGAAGCTCCTTTTCTTTTTCCAGTTCTTTTTGGAAATCCCGTTCACTAATGTTATTTACACTTTTTAATTCACTCTCAGAGATGTAAGAAAACTTTGAAGCTAAATCCTGAGTAATATTTTCCGAAAATCCGATATTATTAAAACCTTCATAAGTAACAAGTGTTATTTCGCCGTCTTTATTGTCAAATTTAGTGAGATCGTAATCTTTCCCTAAATTCCCCAAAACATTGACTTTTGCATTGGGAATGGTTTCAAAAATGGTTTCTACCCATTGTTTCAAAATACTTTCATTGGGAACAACTATGAGCGGTTTTCGGGCATTTCCACGTTGCATAGCTTCGTGCATCGACAAAATTCCCGACAATGTTTTTCCAAAACCTACTTCATGTGCCAATAACCCGACGCCTTTTGTGGTTATTCTTCCGATTCCGGCTTTTTGGACTTCGGTTAATTGTAAATTTTTTCCTTTAAAATTTTGATAGATTTCTGAAAATAACGGGAATTTGGAATAGTCGGGAACGTAGATGTTATTGTAATTCCGATTAAAATCTTTTACAAAACGTGCCCTTAATTCTTCGGATAATTCTTCCCTCAAAAACTTATAAAACAAATCATTTGCCGCTTCTTTTCGTCTTTCCCGAATCAACGCATTTCGTTCTTTATCGCTTCCCGTAACGGTTTCGTTGTCCACAAAACTTCTGACTTCCCAGGATGACGAACCGGCAAAAGATTCCGAAGGTAAATTGCTGACAAAATCTTTAAATTTTTCTGCTAAATTATAAGCTTCTATTACTGTTTCCGTTTTTCGCAACGTGCTGCTCCATCGCTCTTTTTCAATGGTGCCTAAATCAAATTGATGAACAAATTCGTGATTCGGACTAACGATGATTTCATCTAAAGTTTTGGGAGTTGGCAAAACATTCAGAAGTAATTTTTTTTGCTTTTCATACTGATTTTCCGATCCTCCAACTGAAAACTTATCCTTAAAGTCGATTTCTAATTGTTCTAATTTTTTATAAATGTTTCCTTCAGC
>CALLXZ010000218.1 GCA_937875605.1 uncultured Moheibacter sp. | reverse complement strand
ACGATATTTCTAATTTTCAAAATATGTTTCAAAACCGCAATGAAATCATCTACTTCTTGTTTCAGATAATTTCCTTCCAGATCCGGCAATTGCTCCGCGTTGGTTTGTACGAAATCAATTAATGCATAAAAATCTTTGAACGATTTACCCCCAATTTTCTCCAAATGTGGATTTTCAATTGCCGCATTTTCGATCAAACTTAGATTGAACAAATGTTCCGTATCTCCAATTACATCTCCCAAATTATAAACATCGGCACGATTTGCCAACATATCCGGAATCTGAAATTTGGAGCCGGATTCTGTATAAGGATTTCCAGCCATCACAATGCAGAAACGCTTTCCACGCAAATCGTAGGTTTTACTTTCGCCTTCGAAAATTCCATCAATTTTCCGTTGTCCATCTGCAAGCGAAATGAATTTCTGCAAAAATTCGGAACTTAAATGCTGAATATCATCCAGATAAAGCATCACATTATCCGCCATTTCGAACGATAAATTGATTTTTTTCAATTCTTCTCGTTCGCCTGAAGTTTTCGCTTCAATCGGATCAATGGATGTAATATTGTGTCCGATCGTCGGTCCGTTTACTTTCACAAAATGCAGTCCCATCGTTTTGGCAAGGTATTCCATCAAAGTCGTTTTCCCGTAACCAGGCGGCGAAATCAGAAGTAACATTCCCATTCTAGCAGTACGTTTGTTGTCGCCGGCTGCGCCTAATTGTTTGGCTAAATTATTTCCAATCAATGGAAAATAGACTTTATTTATCAATTTATTCCGAACAAATGAAGTCAATACTTTTGGCTCAAATTCATTGATTTTCAGCTCTTTTTCATAGTTCTTACTCAATTGTTCTTTCAACTTTATGAAAGATTCAAAACGAGGAACTCTAACAGTAGTAAAGTCACGTAACTTATGATTGTAAACATAGTAATTGATTTTTAGGTTTCCGTTTTCCAGCACAGGGTGATTCCCTTTCAAATCCGTAATTTCGACCTCATCTTTTCCGAAAATCAACTCATATTCGTCTTTCGGAAATAAAAGAGAAGTCGCCGTTTCTTCGATGTATCTTCTTGTGCTTTCCAAGGTTTCATTTTCATCTATAAAAGAATTCAACCAATTCAAAATCAAATAAAAGCGATCCACCAAAGAAAATTGTTCATTTTCTAAATCGGTCTGAAATTCTTTCCATGATTTTTTCGATTCCAACAATCGTATGAATTCTTGTTTCAAATGATCGGAAGATTCGCTCAAAACAAATTTCCCATATTGGGTAAATGTTTGGAACAAATAAGTGGCGATTTCCTTCGTATCAATTTCGGTAAAATCAAGTGTCGTTTGCCAATTTTCAAATTCCGATTCGATTTCTTCTATCACCGATTCGTAGCGTTTGGAATTCGGAAAAGTTTTTAAAACCGAATGCGTCGAATGAATCAATGCATTCAATTTATTACGTTTTTCTTCCGGTAAATAATGCCAAAATAATTGTGCTGTAGCACGTAAATGCGCATCAAACCGAAGCAAATCCAATTTTTCGTCCATCGATTTCACCGCATTATAAATCTGCAAAGCATCGAAATTATGAACACCTTTTATGTAATTTTCCGAATAATTTTGTTCAACTGTTTGTGTGATGAATTGTTCTGCATCGAAATCATTTTTTCCTTGTGAAGCAAGAAAAGTTTTATACGCTAAATATTCCGCACGATACACTTTCGAATTCTCTGAAACCAACTCCTGTTCCCAAATATCCTGAAAATTGGTTAGCTCGTTATTTTTGACTTTTTGATAAAAACTCGTTCCGGTCAGATGATAAAACATCTCGCCATTTCGGTTGAGCAAAGTCAAACTCAGTGATTGATTATTGACTGAAAATTTGTGTTTTCCTAAAGCAATTATGTTTTCACCATCAACGTATAATTCCGTTTTATCACGGAGAATTCGCAATGAATCTTCTTGTGATTTTTTGAGTAAATTTTCTAAATTTTCAGCTTTGGAAACATCATTCAGCATTTTTAATTCCGAAACCAACTGACGAATTTTATCGACCATCAAATCCGAAGCATAAAAACTCAAAATATCTTCCCGAGCGATAAAAGTTTTGGATTTATTTTCGATGTTTTTCAACACACGCAATCCGATTTGTTCCAGCGAAGAAGTTCGTTTGTTGATTTGCTCAACGATTTGTTCTCTTCGAGTGTTAAACGCTTTGATGATTTCATCTCGTTTGTCGGCAATTTTCAAAGCAAAATCCTCAAATTCAGAGAATTTACCTTCTAATTCTTCGAGCTGAACCAGAATTTTGGTATAATATTCGTCGACTTTTTCAGCCGAAGTGGAAAGTTCCAAATAATTGGTAACGGATTGTTCCAACAAGGTTAATTGCGCAGAAAATTCCGCAATTGCTTCGCTGCTTTTGAGAGAATTTAATTTTCGGGTTAATTGCGCCCGAACTTCATTGAGCGAAGCAAAAATCAAGGAAATTTTCTCTATGATTTTGGTCGTTTGCGTTGCATCTTCTATTTTTAAACTGTTGAGAATGTCGATCAATAATTCCAGTTCAGTTGAAATTGTGGTATTTGTTTCCTCAATTATTTTAGCATCATAAACTTTGGTGATTTCGGCAACTTTGATTTTCTGTTCTTCTACTTTTTGTTCGTAAGGAATTAAAGCTTCGTCACGTAATAAAAATTCGATGGTTTTATCGGATAAATTCGTCGTGATCTCCGATAAACTTTCCAGCAATCCATCGACTTTTTCTACGTCCATATACCGAACGTTTTTCAGGTCAATTAATTCGCCTTGCAATCTCCTCGCTTCTGCCAATTGATTGACCAATTGATCCAGCGTTTCGATAATTGTGCTGTTAATTTTGAAGGTTAATTCTTCTAATTTTTTATCGGAAATTTCAAATAATTCATTGGCATGTTTGCGCTGTGCCTGAACTTTCACAAATTCGTCAATTGCAGTATTCGCAACCTCTTGAATTTGTTTTAAAGGTTCACCTAAATTTTCAAGCGAATGATCATTAATCCAGAAATATGAATCTACGAGCGAAGTCGATTTTTTCAAAATATCTTCATACAATCCTTCGTAACTATCCTCTTTATTGGCAAGTAAAAC
>CALLXZ010000217.1 GCA_937875605.1 uncultured Moheibacter sp. | reverse complement strand
TCGCCGCCTAATTTTTGTAGTTGAAGTTTCCAGAGATTATTGTCCCAATCTTTGAAAATATCCAAATCATCTTCCACGACAATCCAGGCATTTTCTTCCACTTCCGATTGCAATTGACTTTCACCCCAACCGCTGTAACCTAAATAAAAACGAATTTCATCTTCCGAAATCAAATTATTATTGATTGCCTTTTTCACATCTTCATAATCGCCGGACCAATAAAGCCCATTTGAAATCGGTTCACTATTTCGGATCAAATCCGGGCGTTTGTGGATATAATAAAGATTTTGCGTTTCGACGGGACCGCCTTCGTACACTGTAAAGTCCGATTCCAATTCGGAAACATATAAATTGACAGAGTGATTCAACGGTTTGTTTAAAATAAAACCAACAGATCCTGATTCATTATGATCGGTAATCAAAACGACAGAACGATTAAAGGTATAGTCGTATAAGGCCGGTTGGGCAATGAGAATATTTCCTTTTGTAATCGTTTTAATTTGCATTAAGTTTGAATTAAAATAAACGTCTGTTTGATAAAGTTAAAAAAAAAATCGAATGAAACAAGACTTAAGCGATAAAAGAAAGGACTATTCCCAGAATTTTATCAATTTTTCAAATTTACCGGAAAATCCTTTGGAATTATTTTACAATTGGTATGAAGTTGCTACGGAATCTGCTTTGATAGCGGAGCCGTATGCGATGAGTCTTTCTACGATAGGAGAAGATGGATTCCCACGTACGCGTATTGTTTTGCTTCGCGAATTGAGTCAGGAAGGATTGGTTTTTTATACCAATTATGAAAGCCAGAAAGGAAAAGCCATCGAAAAAAATAAAAATGTCTGTCTTTCTTTTTTCTGGGACAAATTGGAACAACAAATCATCCTAAAGGGCACAATTGAAAAAATCGACGAATCGAAATCGGATGATTATTTCCATAAACGTCCGGTTGAAAGCCAGATTGGCGCATTGGTTTCCCAGCAGAGCAACATAATCGGGATGGACGAAGATTTGGACGAAAAGGTGAAAAAATTAAGTAAAGAGTGGGAAGGAAAGGTTGTCCCTCGTCCGGAAAATTGGGGGGGGTATTTGGTGAAACCGGTCGAAATAGAATTCTGGCAAGGAAGACCCAGCCGTCTGCACGACCGCGTTCGTTATCAGTTAGCATCATCCGGAACTTGGAAAAAAGAAAGATTAGCTCCTTAAATTAATAGCATAAAAAATCCTTTCGGATTGAAAGGATTTCATTTTTGAAAATCGTTTGAAACGATTTATTTTTTCTTTCCATCAACTGCAGATGATAATTCTGAACCTGCTTTAAATTTAGCAACTGTTTTTGCAGCGATTTTGATTGTCTTTTTAGTTTGAGGGTTGATACCGTTTCTTGCACTTCTTTTAGAAGTTGAAAAAGTACCAAATCCAACTAAAGAAACTTTATCACCTTTTTTCAAAGCACCCGTTACATTTGCTGTAAATGAATCCAAAGCTTTTTTTGCAGCTGCCTTAGATATTCCGGCGTCAGCCGCCATTGCGTCGATTAATTCTGATTTGTTCATAATTCAAAAAGTTTTTTAATGATTTATTATTAGCAAATATAGACGAATCCTTTATTCACGCAAGTTTTAGGCTCTTAAAAATCTATTTTTTGTTGAAAAAATAACCTTATTTGTTAATAACCACAAGTCTTTCTCCTTGTTTCTCAGGTATTTTGGTTTATTTCCCAACCTGTTTTGTCCTGAATGCCGTTGATGAAATCCTTATCGGTCATTCTTTTTTTGCCTTCAATTTGAAGTTCTTCTATAAAATAATTGCCTTGTAAAAGCTGGATTTTCAATTGGTTGTTTTCAAACGAAATACTTCCGGATTTTTCAGTAGAATTCGATTCCGTATCAAAATGACCTTTGTAAATTTTCACAGATTTAATCTCTCCGTCTTTTACGAAATTTGTCCAGGCAACCGGATACGGACTTAACCCACGTATTTTATTGTAAATCCTTTCCAAATCTTCATCCCAATCGATTTGACAATCTTCCTTGAAAATTTTCGGAGCTTCCTTCAATTCGGCAGGCTTTTCCTGCGGTTGAGGTTGTATAGAGTCATTTTCCAATCCGTTTAATGTTTCAATGATTAATTTTTTTCCAACTTCAGCCAATTTATCGTGAACCGTTCCTGCATCATCTTTCGGAAGAATCTCTATTTGGGATTTTAATAAGATATTGCCCGTATCGATTTTTTCATCGATCAGAAAGGTTGTGACGCCTGTTTCTTTTTCCCCATTGATGATTGCCCAATTAATAGGTGCAGCACCGCGATACTGGGGCAGGAGCGAAGCATGTAAATTGAAGGTTCCTTTTGTCGGAATCTGCCAAACTTCTTTAGGTAACATCCGAAAAGCGACAATGACAAATGCATCCGCATTCAGCAATTCTAATTCATGTATAAATTCCGGATTTTTCAATTTTTCAGGTTGAAACAATTTTAAATTTTTCTCATGTGCCAATTTCGCAACGGCAGATTGGGAAAGCTTTTGTCCGCGTCCTGCGGGCTTATCAGGAACAGTAATTACGCCCACCACTTCATGTCTACTATTTAAAATTTCTTCCAGACAAATCGCCGCAAATTCGGGCGTTCCCATAAAAACTACTTTCATTTCTACTTATTTATCATTCAAAATTAATTCAATTGCTTTTTCCAGCAATTCATCTTTACCCTTTTTAATTCCTTCTATGGTCTGATGTACTTCTATATCGGGAACAATTCCAATTCTCTGCGTCTGACGGCCGTCCGGATAGTAAACGCCAATTCCGGAAATACCGGTTTGTATTCCTCCGGGAAGAGAAATGCCAGTGAAATTTCCATCAGCTCCGGCTGTTTGACTTCCAATCACGGTTACGTTGTCAGCTGTCTGAAATGCCATCGTTGTAAATTCAGCTTGGCTTTGGGTTATATCATTAATTAGTATCACCACTTTATTTGGATAATTTACTTTTTCAGTCGGAATGTTTATTTCTTTTGTGAAAACAAATTCACCTGGATTTTTAAAACTCGGTTTGGTGAATTTCACGAAAGGTTTGGGAGTAGAAGTAAAATAGGAACCCAATTGATAAGGGACAAAAGAATTAGGATAATTTCGTATATCGATAATAATCCCTTTTGTGTTCAATAATTCCTTTTTAAGTTCAGGTAAATCGACCAATTGGATATTAGCAAGCGTAATGTATCCAATGTTTTGATCCAAAACTTTATAGGATTTATCAGTCGGAATTTTGTATCTGAAGTAGGTATTTAAACTATCAGAAGGAAAAAGAGGAATGGTCGTAGTTTGTAGTTGTTGATGCTTTATAAATTCGATTTCCAAAGGATTTTCATTGGAATGAAGAATTTTTTCTGCCATATCTCTGAGTCTTGCGCTTTGATTAGAAGCCGGAAAATATTTAGTGTTTTCAGAAACATAGGATTCTACTTTTTTACCATTTACTTTAGTGATGATGTCACCGATTTCCATACCGGTTTTTTCCTTGAATTCAGGATTGTAATAATCCACAACCACTAATTTATTTTCTATGAATTCAACTTTGAGAGCAGGTGCATTTTTTCCGAACCATTCCTGAATTTTATTGCCGCTGTCTCCCCAAATATTAGCATGTGTATCCTGAATTTCTCCTATCAGCTGAAGACAAGCTAATTCATATTCCAATTCGTTTTTAGCTTCAACAAAAACAGTAATGTATTCTTTTAAAATGGTATTCCAATCTTTATCGGTCAAGTATTTATTGGGAAAATAATACTGAATGATATTCCAATAGCGGTACAATGACAACAGCCTAAATCCATCGTCGGGATAATTCAGATTTTGATATGACTTTTCACCAGAAAAATTTCCCTGCTCGACATCACCCGGTTTTACATAGACATTTTTGCCTTGATGACGATTATTGTAAATCCATTCTAACTTTAATTTCAGGTTCGAATTCAAATCATCTAAAAACGTCAAATCCGGTTTTAAATAAGCATCTTTTGATATTTCTTTGGGCTTTGACTCTTTCACTTTCCCCAACTTATCAATCCAATTCATTAAAACCTCGTCTCTCTCTTTCGTTGAATTTGTTTTTAAATAATCGGGAAGCATTCGGAATAATTCATAATCCCAGTTATAATTTCCTATGGCAACTTCCGGATGATGGTATTTCAGAAATCCCCAAATTTTTCCAAGCAATTCCAAATCCTTGATTTTTTGTTCGTTTAAATCTCCAATGGAAATTCCGGAACCTTTTTCAAATTCGCGATCCAAATCCGAAGTGGTCATTTTTCTTTCAGCGTGTTTCAATTCAGAAATCTGTTTGTTATCTATGAAAACCTGAAAATCATCAAACCAAGCTTCTCCACTTCCCACCAAAATTCCGGCTACATAAATCATTTTTGCTTCTTCTTCAGGATAATCCAATTCTATGCTGTATTTCTTCCAATCATTTGTTCCTATGATGGCTTGGGCTTTCATGTTGTCAAATACGACAGAAGTTTCTTCAGTATCCACTCTTAGCAGCAGTCCCGCATGGCTTCCTTTGACATCTTTGGTTTTCATAAATCCTTCCACTCGAATCTTTTTCCCCGAATAATTAGCAGGAATACGATATACAATGCTTCCAAAACTTACGGGTTCTTTTGAAGTGATTTTTCCTGAATATTTACCTGAATGACTATCCGAATCCACGCTCAAATCGTAATTTCCCCATTTAAACCAACCATCTGAAAGTTCGCTATTGGTTTTATTTTCTTCAAATCCAAAATTGAAATTTTGTTTTTTCTGACTAAATAATTGAGAATGAAATAAAAGGAATAGAAAAATTAGATATTTCATG
>CALLXZ010000216.1 GCA_937875605.1 uncultured Moheibacter sp. | reverse complement strand
AAGCCTTGCATTGTCCCATCCATTGAGCTGTTTGGGTTCCGCAATTCTGACAAAAAAAGGAGGTTTTGGTTTTGGACATTCCATTATTTTATTCAAAAATAAAGTTTTTAAATTATGGATACATAGTAATTTGAACCGAAATGAATAAATGAAAGTTTATTTCTTCTTTCCGATGTAGTAAATCGCCAAAAATCCAAAAATCAAAATGGAAATAATCTGCGCAAAATAAAGCAACAACCCAAAATAATTTCCTACCGTTTTCCCTTCTTCAGCAGTTTGACCTTGTGTAAGGTAAATCGCTGCAAAAGCAACGCTCATCACATACGGATAACCCAATCCTCCGACCGCAGGAAGAATCATTCCAAATGCGCCCGCAACAATTAAAAAGAAACCTTCACCTAATCCGAAATGCGAAGTTTCCGGAAATGCAAAAATCACCAGATAGGTCATGAAAAAGTAGCAAATCCAGATTCCAAATGAATAAGCGATGAATTCCCAACGCTTTTTCAAATGCAGAATGGATTTAAAACCCACCCACATTCCTTTTAGAAAAATTTCAATTTTTTGGAACAATGAAAATCCTCTTAACGATTTACGAAAAGCCAGGAAAATCAGAAATATCAAAACTAAAACCGCTAATACAATTCCATAATTCCCAAATGAGGAATTATCTGTAAAGGAAAAGAAAGAAACCAGCGTTTCTGCGTTGAATAAGAATGTTAACAGAAAAAAGATTCCTAAAAAAATCACATCCACCACTCTTTCCAAAACGATAGTTCCGATGGATTTGTCTGCCGGAACTTTTTCCATTTTGTATAAAGATGTGGCGCGTGCTATTTCTCCGCTTCTTGGAATGGTCAGATTGGTAAAATAACCCAATGAGACCGCCCAAAATGCACTTCTAGTGGAAATCGTATAACCCAATGGTTCGATCAACAATTTCCATCTCGCTGCACGAAACCAATATGAAACGATACTTAAAACCATGGAAATCAAAAACCAAATATGATTGGCTCTGAAGGCAGCATCTTTTAAAACTGCAAAATCGGTTTGTTTCAGTGTAAGCCAAATGAAAATCCCTGCCAGAATGAGCGCAAGGAATATAAACAAAAACTGACTTAGTCTGGATTTCATGGAAAGGAACCGTTTAAGGATTCTAAAAATAATCGGAATCAGGAATTAATCCAAACGATTGGTTTCTTCATTTGGGAAAATAATGGTTGGTTTAAAATTTTTGGCTTCTTCCAAAGTCGTCAAACCATACCCGATGATGATAATGGTATCACCTACCTGAACGCGGCGTGCAGCCGGACCATTTAACGTTATTTCACCGGCACCTCTTTTTCCGGCGATGGTGTAGGTTTCAAATCGTTCTCCGTTTTGGATATTAACGATGCTGACTTTTTCGCCAATGATCATCTGTGCAGCATCCAGCAAATCTTCATCGATGGTGATGCTTCCTATATAATTCAATTCAGCTCCGGTTACTTTTACACGGTGAATTTTGGATCGGACAATTTCTATCATCATAACGTCGGCAAAGGTAAGCAGTTTTGATAAAATGCAGTTTAATTTAAAGATATATTGTCAATCAAACGGATATCGTCTGCAAACACGGCAATGAATCCTCGAATTTTCCTGGAGTCAGAATTTGTTGAAACCGATTCCAATGTAGATTCATCTGCTATTTCAAAATATTCCAATTTCAATTTTGTTTTTGAAAAAGCTTCCGATACAAACTCTTTTGTTTCTTCAACCGAATGATCTTCCAGAAAGACTTTGGCTTTTTGCAGTATTTGGTAAATGTTAGGTGCTTCCTTTCTCATATCTTGACTCAGACGTGTATTGCGCGAACTCATGGCAAGCCCGTCGGATTCACGCATGATTGCCACCGGAACAATTTGAAGCGGTAGACGTTTTTGTTTCACTAATTCCTGAATGATCCGCAATTGCTGAAAATCTTTTTCACCGAAATAAGCTCGATCAGGCTGAACGATTTCAAAAAATTTCTGAACGACCGTTGCTACACCATCAAAATGTCCAGGACGAAATTTTCCTTCCATTTGGTTTTCAATTCCCTGAAAATTGAAATGTGTGGATTTCTGTCCTTCCGGATAAATCGTTTCAACGGTAGGAAAAAACACTACCTCTACACCTGCTTGCTCTAAAAGTTGACCGTCAGCCTCCTCTGTACGGGGATATTTTTTTAAATCTTCCGGATTATTGAATTGAGTCGGATTAACAAATACGCTGACAATTGTCACATCATTTTCTAACTTTGATTGGCGCACAAGAGAAATATGACCTTCGTGTAATGCACCCATAGTTGGCACAAAACCAATGGTTTTTCCTGAACTTCTGTGCCTTTCTATCCAAGTTTTGAGTTCTTCTGAATTTCTTAAAATAATCATTAAGCGTTGTTAAATTAATCAAAAACTAGGCAAAAGTAAGATAAGTGCTTCACATCTCGCAGAAAATTCGTATCTTTGTACACTATTTCAAGTAATTAATGAGTTTGAATATGGACGGAAAGCGCATATTGTATGTCACTACAGAAATGATTCCTTACTTTCCTGAAACCCCAATGTCTTTGCAATCTTTGCGGATTCCTAAAGCTATGAGCGATAAGGGAGCAGATGTGCGCATTTTCATGCCGAGGTTCGGAGTAATCAACGAAAGAAGACACCAGTTACATGAGGTAATTCGTTTGTCAGGAATGAATTTAATCATCAATGACATGGATCAACCACTTATTATAAAGGTAGCATCTGTTCCAAGTGAGCGTTTACAAGTGTATTTCATCGATAATGAAGAATACTTCAAACGTAAATCTGTTTATTCAGATAAAGAAGGAAAGTTATTTGATGATAACGACGAGCGAGCGATTTTCTTTGCAAAAGGTGTGTTAGAAACCGTGAAAAAGCTAAATTGGAAACCGGATGTAGTACACGTTTTGGGTTGGATGTCCAGTATGGTTCCTGCTTATGTAAAGGAATACTATGCGGAAGATTCTTTTTTCAATGAAGCGAAAGTAGTTGTTTCTCTTTTTGACAATTCGTTTGAAGGTGAACTTAATTCTGAATTTGCTCACAAGCTTGCTTTTGATGGAATCAATGGAGATATTTCCAATTATCTTCAAAAACCGGATTTCGAATCCCTTACCCTTTCTGCTTTAAAATATGCAGATGCTGCGGTGAAAGGAGAAGAATTTATACCGGAATCCATCAACAAATACCTTGAATCCGAAAATATTCCCGTGATGGAATACTGTCCGGTAGAGGGAATCAGTGAAGCGTACAAAATCTTCTACGCTGAAGAATTAATGAATGAAAATTTATAGATAATTGATGAAAAGATTTTTCAACTTCGTTGCCGCAATCGTTGTGTGCGCAACAGCATTTACAGTTTTTTCTTGTGAAGATGATATTTCAAATGTAGGAAGCGGCTTGATTGACAACGGTTCAGTAGCTGACGCTTTCTATGTGGACGTGGTTTCTTACAATACCAATAACGACTCCATCCGTTCAGATGAACAGGTTTTACAAAATGGTGTTTTAGGCGTTTATGAAGAGCCTGTTTTCGGACGCACCAAAGCCCGGTTTATTTCTCAGGCAAGAATGGGCGCTACTAATCCTGACTTTGGGACTAATCCTATCATGGATTCCGTTATTTTATCCATTCCCGTGTATATTAAGGCTGGAGCAGATAACGTGGACATTGATACAACTTATATTTATCTTGGCGAAAACGAAGAGCCAAGTGATACAGCTACTATGCGAATTAAAAGGACTTATAAATTGGATTCAATTTATGGGAAAACTGATATGGCTATGACATTACAGGTAAGAGAAGTAGCCGAATATCTTAATTCTCGTGATACAACTTATTATTCCAATCGGAATTTAGCTCCTTGTACCGGGTGCCCCAATATCAATGACATTGATGTTTTTCCAAATATAATTGGTTC
>CALLXZ010000215.1 GCA_937875605.1 uncultured Moheibacter sp. | reverse complement strand
GCACATTCGGCAACGGAATGATGAGAAGAAACCGCTTCTTCCATATCGGCTGTGGAAAGTCGGTGCCCCGCAACGTTTATCACATCATCTACACGTCCGGTGATGAAAATATAACCGTCCTCATCTTTGAATCCGCCATCACCTGAAAAATAGTATCCGGGAAATTTTTCCAGATAACCCGCTTTGAAACGCTCTTGGTTATTGTATATAGTCATTAAAGTTCCAGGAGGCAACGGTAATTTTATCG
Organism: uncultured Moheibacter sp.; assembly: GCA_937875605.1. GTDB lineage: Bacteria > Bacteroidota > Bacteroidia > Flavobacteriales > Weeksellaceae > Moheibacter. The sequence goes on along the minus strand of CALLXZ010000215.1, from coordinate 7,296 downwards.
CTACATAGCCTTCTTCATTCGTGCTCAATTCATTTCCGTTTTCATCTAAAATCCGGATATCGTAACCTGAAACTGGTTTCCCGGAAGATCCGGGTCGATACGGAGTCTCCTCCACGCCCATCATAATGGCAATCATTGGCCAACCGGATTCGGTTTGCCACCAATGATCAATTACAGGAATCGGTATGTGTTCCGTGTACCAGTTAAGCGTTGCGACATCACAACGTTCACCCGCCACAAACTGTGTCCTTAACGAACTTAAATCGTATTTTTTAATAAATTCTCCGTCCGGATCCTCTTTTTTAATCGCTCGAATAGCAGTCGGAGCCGTAAACATCGTGCAGACTTTATGTTCGGAAATAATCCGCCAAAATGTACTTGCGTCCGGAGTCCGAACTGGTTTACCTTCAAAAAGAATAGTTGTATTTCTATTGATCAAAGGTCCATAAACCGTGTAACTGTGTCCCACAGCCCATCCGATATCAGAAGCCGCCCAGAAAACTTCGCCGGGTGAAATATTGTATATAAATTTCATTGAAAATTGGAGCGCTGTCATGTGTCCCCCAGTATCCCGAACGATTCCTTTCGGTTTTCCGGTCGTTCCGGATGTGTATAAAATGTACATAGGATGTGTAGATTCTACTACTAGGTAATCCGATTCTTCCGATCCGTAAACTAATGCCTCATAATCCACATCATATTTTTTAAACGGAACTTTTGCGCCTAATTTCCGATTATAAATCACTACATTTTGAGGTTTATGCTCCGCCAATTCTATCGCTTCGTCCACCAAAGGTTTATAAGCAATTAATCGGTCAATCTCAATTCCCGACGACGCTGTAAGAATTACCTTTGGTTTGCAATCATCAATTCGAATTGCTAATTCATTCGGTGCAAATCCTCCAAAAACTACTGAATGAACTGCACCGATTCTTGCACACGCCAGCATCGCAAAAACAGCTTGGGGAATCATCGGCATATAAATAATGACAGTATCCCCTTTTTCCACACCCAGCAACTGAAGTCCTCCCGCTAATTTTGCTGTTTCGGTTTTGGCTTCGTGAAAAGTAAATTTACGAATGGTCTGCGTTACAGGCGAATCATATATTAATGCAACTTCATCTCCAAATCCATCATCTATATGTTTGTCCAGTGCCAGATAACAGGCATTTAATTCTCCATCCTCAAACCAAAGAGGGTAATCATTTGAGTCTTTACTCAAAATGTTTTTGGGCGTTTTAAACCATTTAATCTGATGTGCTTGTTCTGCCCAGAATTCTTCTGGATTTTCGACGCTTTTTTGATAATAATCTTTATAATTCATTACGTTTAGTAAATTAAGGGGTTATGATTTCATTTATTTTTTCCACCACATTTTTTAAAGAGAAAGGCTTTGTGATATAAGCATCTACTCCCATGGAAAGTCCTTTTTCGATATCGGATTCTTTGTTTTTTGCCGTTAGGAAAATCACCTTACAATTTTCAAGTCGTTTATCGGATTTGATTTGGTTCAACGTTTCATAACCATCCACTTTTGGCATCATGATATCCAGAATAATTGCATCCGGAATTTCATTTTTCAGAATTTCCAATGCTTCTTCTCCGTCTCGTGCGATGAATACTTCGAAATTATTTTTTTTGAAGGTATATTCAAGTGCCATCACGATATTTGGTTCGTCATCAACTATTAAAATCTTGTTCATACGTTTGTTTTTTTGGAATTGTAAAACAGAAAGAAACGCCGTCGGTTTCATTTACGGCCCATATTTTTCCATTGTGCGCTTCTATGATTTGTTTGCAAATGGTCAGTCCTAATCCACTTCCAATCGGCTTTTTCAGTGTTTGATTACTTGACTGGAAAAACTTGTCAAAAAGATGAAGGAGGTCGCCTTCGGGAATTTGCTTTCCATTGTTAAAAAATTTGAATAAGGTCTCATATTCATTTTGGGTAACGGAAACTTCTATTTCCGGATCTTCTTTTTTACAGAATTTAACAGCGTTTGAAATTAAGTTTTGGATGACCTGAATGATCCGTTCTTCGTCATAAAGTGCCAGACTTAGGTTCTTTGGAATATTAAACTCAACTTTCACATTTTCCTTTTGGAGCAATTGATTCAGAGGATCCAAAGCTAAATCCATCGTTTCCAGAATCGGATGTTCTTGTATGATTATTTCTTGTTTTCCCGACTCAAATTTTTCTAAATCCAGAACCGTATTGATCAAACGATTTAAACGATCGGACTCGGAAATGATGTTTTGCAGAAAACGCAGGCGCAATTCATCGGGCACTTCTTCGTCATCGTACAAAATTTCTCCTGCCGCCCGAATAGCCGTAATGGGCGTTCGTAGTTCATGTGTTACAGTATCCAGAAATTCGTCTTTTTGTTTGTCTTTTTTCAGCAATTCTTCGTTGGCTCTTTTTAACTGTGCTGAAATTTTTTGAAGTTCATTTGAAGTTTCTGTCAGTTTTTTATTCAGAATGAGGGTTTCTTTGGATTCTTCTAAAATCGCCAATACTTCGGGAAGCGTAATTTTCTCTTCTTTTACCACGCTGGAAATGAGAATTCTGGCGGAAGCTGTACCGATGTGTCCGGTCAATAAGTTCTCTGAAAATTTAATCAAGCGCGAATCCGCTACTTCTTGATTTTTGTCCACATTATATTTCAAATTAAAAATGTTCAATGCACGTTTCGTTCTGACTTCTCCTAAAAACCGAATTAAAATTCGTTCAATATCTCGTGTATAGGCTGTTCCTTTCCAGATAAATGCATTTTCATGATTGGTGATATATTTGTCTATGTCCACGTACATTTCGGCATAATTTCGTTCACGATAATTTCCTTTAAAACTCACAGAAAAAGCGGTATAAATAAATAAATTCAAAAATAAACTCCAAAAAAGTGAATGCGGAATGGGTTCTAAAAAATTAATTCCGAAAAGCTGAAAAGGTTTCAGAGCTGAAACCCCAAATATTCCTTCCGAAATAAAAGAAGAAGAAAGGTCATTAATCCCAATAGCTGTTGGCAATAAAAGCGTGTAAAAACACATTAAAAATCCTGCGATAATTCCTGCAACCGCTCCGGCTTCTGAACCGCGCTTCCAAAAAAGCGAACCAAAAAAAGCTGGCGCCAATTGAGCAATGACCACAAAGGAAATCATCCCGATGGACACTAGATTATAATCCAACACGAAAAAACGATAGATGAGATAAGCTGAAATGATCAATAGAAAAATGCTGATTCGGCGAATATTCAAAATACGGGCTTCGTTTTCTGTGGATTTCCCCGATTGGAGTTGCCCTAAAAAACCATACGGAATCAAAACGTTATTGCTTAACATAGTAGATAATCCGATGCAGGAAACGATGATCATAGAAATGGCGGCTGAAAATCCGCCTAAAAACACCAAAACGGTAATGATTTTATTTCCAAATAATTGTGGAATTAACAAAGCATACATATCAGAATTTACCGATTTTTCTTCAAACAAAATATTTCCACCCCAAGCGATCGGGAAAACAAATAAATTAAAAATCAACATATACAAGGGAAACAACCAGATCGCTGTTTTGATATGACTTTCACGGTTATTTTCTATAACAGTCATTTGGAATTGTCGGGGCAAAAGAAAAATCGCAAAGAGAGAAAGCAAGCATAAAAAGAACCAATTGATCCCGCCGGAAATTCCTCCGATTTGGTTAAGTTTATTAAATTTCGGAAGCAATTTTGCTTTTTCATAGATATCATCCATTCCGTCAAAAACAAAAAAAATAACATAAAGACCCACCAACACAAAGAAAAACAATTTCAAAACCGATTCCATCGCAACCGCTGTCACAATACCAATTCTTTTCTGTGATGCATCTCCGTAACGCGTCCCATAATATGAAGCAAATCCTGCCAATACGATCGCAACATACGTCGTCGTATCGTTAAAAATATGGGTAGAATCTGTCTGTGTTACGATGTGAAAGGTTTCTGAGATCGCTTTGAGTTGTAAAGAAATATAGGGCAGAATTCCGAAAATACAAATCAGCGTCACCAAAGCTCCCAGAATCCTGCTGTTTCGGTAACGAAGTGAAATGAAATCGGCCAAACTCGAAATTTTGTTGACTCTTGAAATCCGCAAAATCTTTCGTAAAATCAAAATCCAAAACGGAATGATAATAACGGGACCGATGTAAGTTGTCATAAATGCTACACCCGAATTTGCCGCAACACCTGTACTTCCATAATAGGTCCAAGCCGAACAATAAACCGCCAGTGAAAGCGAATACACATACGCATTATTCACCAAACGACTGCTTCGTCTTTTCTCAGCCCAATGCGCTACCCCAAAAAGAATTCCGAGGTAAAACAGTAAAATCAGCAATAGAATGATTACACTATTCATCGTACTTTTTGACAATTAAGAACGTTAACAGTACTGACAATAACCAAATTGAAAAAACATATACATACACTACAGGAAGTCCACCAAGATGTCGCGAAGAATCGGTTGCCAAAATCAAAGGCAGATTTAATGCTACCCCTAAAAACAGGGATAAAATGATTAATTTCTGTTCGTGTCTTTTTTTCATTTCTCTATTCAATTTCGAATTGAAACTCTTCAAATCGGATTCTTAAAGATATCCATTTTCCGAAAAGTTTCAATACGAAAATAATTATCAATTCTATATTTCTCTACTATTTTTCATCATATTCCCCCACCAAAGCGTAATACCCAAAAATTAACAACCCCAGTACAATTAAAGGAAGCAGTACAAACAGAATGATGATCCCAAATACCATCCCGTCCTGAGTACCTGAAGTAAATTTTGGTCCGCCAAATGAAACCAGGAAATACGCAGCAGCAAAAGCCAGTAAAATCCAAACAATTCCTAATATTCTTTTTATTGCATTCATAATTTTTTCTTTTAAATGTTAAATTCTAATTCTTCGAATTCATTAATCAGCATGACGAGTGGTCATTTTTTTAGTAATATAAATCATCCCGATCGTAAAACAAACTGCCCCTATTATAATCGGATACCATAAACCTTCCAGATAAAAGTCCGATTTACCTTCTGTTTGGGCATTTGTAACAAAGAAAGTTGAAATCGCCGGGAGCAATCCTCCAAATATTCCATTCCCCACATGATAAGGCAAAGACATAGACGTATAGCGAATCTTGACTGGAAATAATTCGACCAAAAATGCAGCAATCGGGCCATAAACCATCGTCACAAAAAGAACTTGTATAAATACCAGCCAAGTCAGTTTCCACCGGTCGGAGCTTGGAACTTCTACAGTCTTCACCACTTTCTCATGACGTTTTCCATCAGCTATTTTGGCTATACCATTTTCTAAATGAACGGTTTTTATTTCTTTGAAAGCCGTTCCGTCCGTATAAAATTTCTGAACTGTATAGATGGAATCCTGAATTCCTTCGTTTGTTTTTAATTCGGCTAATTGAGTGGATTTCTCCTCCAATTCTGTTTTTTGAGTTAAATCTGTGGTTTCATACATACATTTATAAATAGGACGATAAGCCAGAATTGCAATCAGCATTCCGGTAAGCATGACTGCTTTTCGTCCGATTTTGTCGCTCAACCACCCAAATAAAATAAAGAACGGTGTACCGAAAAATAAAGCGGTGACTAAAATTGTGATGACCTGTTCCGGATTGACAAACATTACCCTTTCCAAATAACTCATCGCATAAAACTGTCCGGTGTACCAGATCACCCCTTGCCCCATAGTCGCACCAAAAAGTGCCAATAAAACAAATTTTAAATTGTATCGGTTACCAAAACTTTCTTTCAATGGATTTTTAGAAGTTTTCCCTTCGGATTTTGCTTTTGCAAAAGCAGGTGATTCACTCATATTTTTACGGATGATATACGAAACATATACCATGAGAATTGAAACCCAGAAAGGAATCCTCCAACCCCATTCGTCAAATTCCTGAGGAGTTAGCATCGTACGTGTCAGTAAAATTACCAATAGCGATATGAAAAGTCCCACTGTCGCCGTGGTTTGAATCCATGAAGTCCAGAATCCTCTCTGTCCTGCCGGCGAATGTTCCGCTACATAAGTTGCTGCGCCTCCATATTCTCCCCCTAAGGCAAGACCTTGCAGTAAACGCATGATCAACACGATGATAGGCGCCGCATATCCGATGGTTTCAAATGCGGGAATGCAGCCAATCACAAAGGTCGCTCCTCCCATAAGTAAAAGCGTGACCATAAATGTATATTTCCGACCGATGATATCGCCTAACCGTCCGAAAAATAATGCTCCGAAAGGACGCACTACAAATCCTGCCGCAAAAGTTGCCAGCGTAGATAAGAACGCCGCTGTCGGGTTAGTATCGGGGAAAAATTTGGTAGATAAAACTACCGCTAAACTACCAAATATGTAGAAGTCGTACCATTCGATCAGCGTCCCCATGGAAGAAGCCGTGATGACACTCCAAATACTGCTTTGTTTCTTTTTATCGCTCATGTGTATAAATTTTAATGTGTTTAATTTTATAAGAAAATCATTGCCTGCACAGTTACCATATCATCATTTCCCTCTGGTAAATCAAATGCTTTCTGGTATTCAACTGTCAATTTTGCATTCTGTCCGTCTATGTACCAGTTTGTTCCAAATCGAAATTCCTTCGCAGGTTCTACTAATCCTTTGAAATCCCGATGCGAATAAGCCACATAGGGCTGAAAACGGTTTTTGAATTTATTCTCCTCGGAATTTTTCGGAATCAGGTATCCGGCATGAGCATATAGTTGCGAACCGTTTCCATAAATCCTTCCATTCAAATAATTATCGCCCATTTCAGAATGTTGATACTGAGCATACGCAGTTATGGCACCTCCTCTTTTCCCAATTGGCGAATCATAAAAAACATCTGCAGAAAGATGCGTCACATCCTTTCCTTCCAAAGCACCATTGTTATTTTTTACAATTCCATCTGCATGGTGAAAAAATCCGGCTCCTACGTTTAAGACCTTTTTGGTTCCCAGATATGTCCCTACTTTAAAGGGAAGTAAATTAGCTTCACTGTCAAAAAATTGGTATTCGAAATAACCTGCCAAAGCATATTTACCCTCATCCAATAAAGCTTTACCTAAATATTTTTCCTGTCCTTCTTCGAGTAGGGTATTGGCGTCACCATCCAAAGAATTTGTCAAAACATCATTCACAGATGCCCTGTATTCCAATTTCCCAATTTTACCTTTGGCATAAACTCCTAAATGACGCGCAAACTGATCCGATAAACCCAGCGTACTCCAGGAAGAGCGGTTATTGTCCATCG
>CALLXZ010000214.1 GCA_937875605.1 uncultured Moheibacter sp. | reverse complement strand
AGAATAAATTATCCCTTAATTTTACTTCAATTTAATTCCCCTAACATGAAAAAATTATCTTTCATATTTCTATCCGCCTATTCAAATTTGCTTTACGCTCAAATCGACGATATCGTAGATACGGCAGTAGACTCGACCTATGTGGAATATTACGAAACTGCCGAAGAAGCAGCAAACGTAGCAGCTCTCAAAGCAGCAAATGATGCCTCCGATTATACCAGCGATGGTGCCTACAAAATACCCGATCAGGATTTGGATAAATTCAACTTTGAAAAAGGAAAACCGGTTTTTATCGTGGTCAACATTCAGCACAGCATCCCCAACGATAGTTTGCTTGCCGTAAGAGAAGTAAAAGAATTGGAGAAGAATTTCAGACAACTTAATGCCAAATTTGTCATCATTCATAAAAACGCCGTTCTGAATTTTAAAAATCGAAATGAAGACGAATACCGATTTGATGATTATAATACGCAATACCAATCCGTAATTTTTTGGGATGGGAAAACCGATTCCGATGTTTATCAATTGGAAACCATCATTCAGTCTTCCGAAGCCTATTCGCCGCAACTTGGAACGAACAAAAACTCTTCTTATGTAGACGAATTTTTGGATAAAAAAGAAAAATTAAACGATTTCAGAACGGATCAAATCACTCCAAAATCGGTGGAAGTTTCCAAAAAATACATTTCAAATATGTTTTTGGCAGAAGTTTATTACCTGAAAAATGAAGAAAACTTCTTTCCGATCGATTTTAAAGGCGTAAAAAAGCTGACGGTTAAATCCAATTATAAAAAATTTAAAAATCCGGTGAACGAAGCGGTTTTTGATCAAAAAGGAAATCCGGTTCATTTAGTCCTTCAGTCCGATGATAGTGACGGAAAGAAAATTGACATTGTCTTTGCGTATGAAAATGAAGTATTAAAATTTATGAATTCAAGTTTTAAAGATAGCGAAGGCGAATATGTAGACACGGAAGAATTTTTCTATCAGGACGGAAACTTATACGAACCTATCAGTTACGAAGGTTCTTTTTCTCGTCATTATATAAATGAAAATGGATTCCTGCTGAGCCACAGTTATCTTTTTGACGATTACCGTTTTTTCATCATGGAAGATGAATTGACCTTTAAAGGTAAAACCCTTTCCTATCGGGATTTCGGGAATTTGAATAATTTTGAATATACGTTGAACAATTTGGAGAATTTCTTTCCTATAAAAGCAAAATACCGCGATGGCGAAACCTACGAAATCAAGAAAATTTCTTCGAAAGAATTCCAGATGAAAGATGAATATTCGTCCACCAAAATTCATCTGAACGATAAAGGATTAATTTCAAAAGTTATCATGGAAAACCTCGAACTAGAAGGTGAATCCAAACCCATGGATTTGATTTTTGAGTATTTTTATGAATACTATTAAGCAAAACTCCTTATTTTTGCTATCCTTACAGAATTATAATGGCAATAAAAACGTTTAGAGAAGTCATTGCAGAAGCAATGAGCGAAGAAATGAGAAGAGATTCGTCCGTCTATTTGATAGGGGAAGAAGTAGCAGAATACAATGGTGCGTACAAAGCGTCCAAAGGAATGTTGGATGAATTCGGTCCGGAAAGAGTAATCGACACACCGATTGCGGAAGGCGGGTTCACCGGAATTGCCATCGGTTCAGCGATGAACGGTTGTCGTCCTATCGTCGAATATATGACGTTTAACTTTTCGTTGGTTGCCATTGACCAAATCATTAACAATGCCGCAAAAATGTACCAAATGACAGGAGGCCAATGGAACATCCCGATTGTTTTCCGTGGACCAACCGGCTCTGCAGGACAATTAGGAGCAACACATTCCCAGTCTTTTGACAATTGGTATGCTAATACGCCGGGACTAAAAGTAGTCGTTCCGTCCAATCCGTATGATGCAAAAGGATTATTGAAATCAGCCATTCGGGATAACGATCCTGTGATTTTCATGGAATCAGAACAGATGTACGGAGATAAAATGGAAATGCCGGATGAGGAATTTCTAATTCCAATTGGCGTAGCTGATATTAAAAAAGAAGGAAAAGATTTAACTATCGTTTCCTATGGTAAAATCATGAAAAATGCATTGGCAGCGGCAGAACAATTGGAAAAAGACGGAATCAGGGCAGAGGTAATTGATTTGAGAACAATTCGTCCTTTGGATTATGACACGATTTTAAATTCCGTGAAGAAAACCAACCGTTTGGTTGTTTTGGAAGAATCATGGCCGTATGGTTCCATCGGAACAGAAATCGCCTATATGGTGCAACAAAAAGCATTTGATTATTTGGATGCTCCGGTCAAAAGAATTACGGCACCAGATATTTCTTCTCCTTATTCGGCGGATTTGTTTAAAGAATGGTTCCCAAGTGTGGAAGATGTAGTAGAAGCAGGTAAATCTGTGGCTTACAAAAAATAAAATTTCATAAAATTCGTTAAAGCTATAAAACCTTCCGTTTTTGGAAGGTTTTTTTGTGGATATTTGTCTTTGCTTATATGTTCAAAAATCAACCCTTTATAACACTTTTGTTATTTATCGTTGCTGCCCTTCCTTTGGCGGCTCAAATCAAAGTGTCCGGAAAACTGACCGACGCCAAAAGCAAAAAGCCAATTGCTTATGCAGATGTAACGTTGCCCAATGCCGGTGTTT
>CALLXZ010000213.1 GCA_937875605.1 uncultured Moheibacter sp. | reverse complement strand
GAAAAGCACCTTACCAAGCGAATTTGAAAAAAGCTGCTGAAGTTTTTAATTGGGAACACGAAGAAAAAAAATTGGAAAAAATATTTTCGCCTTTATTGTTCGATTAGTTTTTAAGCGTACAGATATAGCCCAATTTATACAATTGAAATATAAAAAGAGATGGGTTGTTAGAGTGTAGATTCTGCAACATTTCTTTTTCAAAAAGCTGATAAAACCAAGCGATTGGTTTTCTAAATCCTAGTTTTTTAATCTTTTTGTACATTTTCACAATACGTAGATTATCGGCTAAATCGGATTGGTGATTCATCATCCAAAATGCATTTCGAATCGCTTTTTTATATTTGTCAACAAATTTTTCATTGGTTTCTAAACCTAAATGGATACAAGGATTATCAATGATTTTCACCCTCGCTTTAGATTGTTTTAATTTTAATCCGAAATGCGTGTCCACATAGCCGTAAGTTTCGGGCAAACCACCAAAAGGATTTTGAAGAAAAATTGGTTTTCTCACCAGAAAATTATTTCCTCTGATTTCCAAATAAGGATCTTTTTCCGCTAACTGCTCCTCTGTTTTACTTCCGTGCAGCCATTTCAATTTGAATTCGGAAGAAACTTCTTTTTCATATAAAATTCCGCCACTCATGATATCAAAATCATCAAGATGAATTTGTTCGAGATAAAGCGAAACAAAATGGTCATGAACGGGCATCATATCAGCATCGAGAAAAAGCAGCCATGAAAATTTAGCAGTTCGCGCCAGAATATTCCGGGCTTCGGCATTTCCAACATTTTTTTCCAATTCAATCAGCCAAAAATGCTCCAGATTAATTTTTGAATTGGCTTCTTTGGTAGTTAAATTTGTAGAATAATCATCAACCGCCAACACTTCAAACTCGATGGAAAGTTTAATGCATTGCCGATGCAATGTCGTAACCAAATCGGTTATATCCCAATTATAAACCGGTATTAAAACAGAAAGCATTTATCCTAAGAATAAAGATTCGGATGTGTCAACATGCACTTTTCCATCTTCACATTTAAAGGTTTTGGCAGGGAATTTCTGAATGATGTTATAATCATGGGTGGCCATAAGCACAGCTACATTTTTTTCTTTGGACAAATTCAGGATCAGGTTCATAATCTCAACAGAAGTTTCCGGATCTAAATTCCCCGTAGGCTCGTCCGCCAAAATCAATTGCGGATGATTCAAAAGTGCACGTGCAATGGAAATACGCTGCTGTTCACCACCTGAAAGACGGAAAGGCATCATTTTCTTTTTAGAAATCATCCCGACGCTCTCCAAAACTTCATCTATACGGTCGTTAATTAAGTTTTTATCTTTCCAACCTGTTGCTTTTAAAACGAATGAAAGATTTTTCTCAACGTTTCGGTCCAATAATAATTGGAAATCCTGAAATACGATTCCCAGATGACGACGTAAATTAGGAATTTTCCCTGTGCCCATTCCGTTCAAATCAATTCCTACTACGTTTCCGTATCCTTCGGTTAAGGGTAGATCTCCGTAAAGAACTTTTAGTAAACTGGATTTTCCGCTTCCGGTTTTTCCAATTAAATAGGCAAATTCACCTTCATTTAATTCAAAATCAACATTGCTCAACACCAAATAATTTCGTTGATAAATAAATGCTCTTTCTAATCGGATTACCTTTTCTGCCATCTTTCTTGTTTTAACAAAGCAAATATAAAAAAAAGCCCGAAAGAAACTTCCGGACTTGGTCTTTTTAATATAATATTAGCGATTATCGTTTAGCTCTAACTTCGCTAACCGTCAATTGCTTTCTGCCCCTTTTTCTACGAGCTGCTAAAACTTTACGTCCGTTTTTAGTAGCCATTCTTTCACGGAATCCGTGTTTATTTCTTTTTCTTCTGTTACTGGGTTGAAATGTTCTTTTCATCTTTTCTAAGCTTTTCTACATTTTCTCAAATG
>CALLXZ010000212.1 GCA_937875605.1 uncultured Moheibacter sp. | reverse complement strand
CCGGATCGTTGATAGTGCTGATTATTTTATTTACGAAATTTTTCTTGGGAAGCATCAAAAAGAGAATGACTGGACAAGATATTCCAAACGGAATTTCCACAACTGCCGTGATTACAAACTTCCAGCAATCCGGAACCAATGTTTCCATCGGAACGCTTATGTATTTCGAAATGCTGATCGACGTAAATGTAAACGGAGCAGACGGAACGCAGTTTCCGGCACGCATCAAACAAATATTGCCGTTGGCAAATTTGGGCGCATTTCAAGCCGGAGCCATCATCCGTGTGAAATACGATCCGATGGATAAATCAAAAGTTATTTTGGATACTCATCAAAATTCCAACACTCAAAATTTTGGTTCCACTAATTTTAATTTCCAAAACCCCAATCAGGACATCATGATGCAGGTTCAGGCAAATCAGGCGATGTTTGAGGAATTAAATGCCAAAGGCGTTCTGTCCAAAGCGAAGATTTTGGAAGTTTCGACCATAGGCGAGAATATCATGCCCAACGTCGATTTTCTGAAAGTCAAAGTCCATGTGATGCCCGACCGGCACGATCCTTACGAATCTACCATCAAAATTCCCGTTCCCAAATCCTCTCAATTCAAATGCGCTCCCGGAAAAATCATGTATGTAAAATACGATCCGGAAAATATCCACAGAGTAATTCCTTCAGGTTTTGATACGCCTGATTCAACACAAAAAATGAACGCTTAAAAATGGTTTATAAGAAGTGAAATAATCTTATAAATTAAATGAAATTTATACAGACTATAAAATTTAAAAACCCTTTGATTCCATATACGATTGTAAGATAATTGTAGCGCTGACTTTGTCAATCAATGCTTTGTCCTGACGTTTTTTCTTTTTAGCTCCGCTCATGAAAATCGCTTGTGAAGCCATTTTGGAAGTAAAACTTTCATCTTGACGGAAAACGGGAATAGTAGGATGTTTTTCTTTGAACTTCGAAATAAATTTCTGGATTTCCGTTTCTAGTTGACCGACTTCACCGTGCATGCGCATCGGCAACCCAACAACGATTTCCTGAACCTTATTTTCAACTAAATATTTATCCAAAAACTCGAAAAGTTTAGACGTGTCAAACGTATCCAAAGCCGTAGCGATGATTTGTAATTCATCTGTAACGG
>CALLXZ010000211.1 GCA_937875605.1 uncultured Moheibacter sp. | reverse complement strand
AGATTTGGTAGACGAAATTGATTTTGGATGTAATTCTTCATCATCAACACATTTGGAACAACTGATGAAGAAAAATCCGTTTACGAGCGATTTAAAGAATTAAAAATCAACGAAAAACCTTCTGGTTATTTCGTTTTTTTATCTTTCTTTACTGATCTTCTGGAAATCAATTTTATTTTACTTTTAATTTATCGTGTCAACACATTTGCAACATTACCCAAAATAAAAACAGCTCTCCAAATGGAGAGCTGTTTTATATTTTCTCAAATTAAGAGGTTTATTCTACTACCGGCTGGATAGAAACGTAAGATCTGTTGTCTCTTTTCTTACGGAAAACTACTTCTCCGTCGATCAAAGCAAACAAAGTATGATCTTTACCGATTCCCACTCCGTCACCCGGATGGTGTTTTGTACCTCTTTGGCGAACTATGATATTCCCTGCTATTGCAGCTTGCCCACCGAAAATCTTCACACCCAATCTTTTGGAATGCGATTCGCGACCGTTTTTGGAACTACCAACTCCTTTCTTATGTGCCATTTTAGTTTAGTTTTACTGTAATTAAATTATTCCGTTTTACCACCGTTAAGCTCGTCTTGCCAAACTTTCAATTCGTCAAATTTACCTTCAGCTGCAAGTTCCGCTTGTTTTGCCCAAGTTTCCGGATCCAAATGTGCTAAATTTTCTCCTGCTTCCAAAACCGCTTTGATTTCCTCAACTGATTTTTTTGAAAGCTTTTTGAAAGTATCAATTCCAGCTGCTACCAATGTTTCTGCTGCTTTCGGCCCAATTCCCTCGATTAATTTAAGGTCATCTCCCTTTTTTGCTGCTTTTTTAGCAGGAGCTTTCTCTTCCTTCACCTCCTCTTTTGCTTCAACTTTGGTTTCTTTTTTGGCTGCTTTCGCTTTACCTGCACCAATGGAAACAATTTCGATTTTAGTGAATTGTTGACGGTGACCGTTTTTCTTTTTGTAACCTTTTCTTCTTTTCTTTTTGAAGACGATTACTTTATCACCTTTTACGTGTTCAACGATTTTTGCTACGACGGAAATTCCGTCTATAACCGGGGCGCCAACTTGTACGGAACCATTATCTGTAAGTAATACACGGTCAAAAGAAACTTCAACTCCTGCATCACCCTGCAAACGGTTTACATACAACTGCTGGTCTTGCTCAACTTTATATTGAAGCCCTGCTATTTCTACAATTGCATACATTTATTATACTTTTTAATTAAATTTTCGGACGGCAAAGATAGTAATTTTTCAATTACTTACAACTCAACGACTCAATTATTTACTATAAATTTTACGCTCATTTAATTGTTAAGAGAATCATATTGAAAAACAAACAGCAATTTATGAGAAATTTGCCTTATTGAACCAATAATTTTTTATTAAAAATTCCTTTTTCATTAGTGAAACGAATCAAATAAACACCCGCAGCTAAGGACTTTTGAATTTCAGTAGTTCCTAAGATAGTTCGCCTATCCATTAATTTTCCAGCCATATTAAATATCTCTACCTTGAACGATTCTTTTGTTTGGATGATAAATACACCTTTTGATGGATTAGGATAAATGGATATGTCTGTAAAATGCAATTCGCCTGTGCCCATTAATTCATTTCTACCCATTTCATAGAAAACTTCTCTTTCATCAAAACCTTCCCCATTATCAAATCGATAATCTGACCAAACCACATGAAGGTTTCCGTCAGG